>CAZIWJ010000030.1:0-23005 GCA_964542855.1 uncultured Roseivirgaceae bacterium | reverse complement strand
ACTAGTAATTTAAGTCTTCTCCAGTATTTATCACCACTCAATTAATATATGGAAGACCTTATCGAATTCCTTAAAATTCTGGTTCCATCCGGCATAGTGCTGTACGCGATGTATCTGACCACAAAATCATTCATCAATAAAGAGCTGCAGCAAAAGAATTTAGAAATTAAGACCAAAAACACCGAAGTGGTATTACCAGTTCGGCTACAGGCCTACGAGCGAATGTGTTTGTTCCTGGAACGCATCCGGCCTAATAACTTAATTTTACGGCTCAACGACAGCAACTACAGCGCCGCTGAATTTCACCAGATTTTACTAAATGAAATCCGGGAAGAGTATAACCATAACCTCGCCCAGCAGGTTTACATTAGCGAGGAGGTATGGAACCACGTTACCGAAGCTAAGGAAGAAATTATTACTATAATAAACCAGGCTGCCCAGCAGTTAAATGAGAAGAGCAAAAGCCTGGACCTGGCTAAATACATTTTTGAGCAAATGATGGAGCGCGATTACGATCCGGCCACAGTTGCAATTCATTCCGTTAAAAAGGAAATTAGCACGTACTTTTGAAAATACTACCATGAATAATCGTTCCAGCCGTACCCGAACCACATTCAGCAACGCGAAAGACAAAGCCCGGGAATACCTCGATGACCCGGAGAAAATTAAAGAACTCGTACTGATTGCCGTAAGCAAACTGCGGGAAATTAAACCCGAACAAAACGAGCGGGTTATCCGCTTCATGCAGCAGGTAAATACAGCCAGCCGCATGATTAAGCAATCCATCAACGGCACTTACCAGGACCTGCCCTGGAAAAGCCTGCTGGCCATTACCGCCGGGCTCATTTATTTCGTGACCCCGGTTGATGTTATTCCCGACTTCATTCCCATTAGTGGTTTACTCGATGATGTATCTGTAATGTGGTGGATATTCCAGTCGTTCAGCCGCGATATTGAGGCGTTTGAAGAATGGGAAAAAATGCAACAAGCCTCTACTTCTCCCGATTAATAGGATATGAAGCAAATAGTTACACAATCTTACCTGGATAAAGGAATATCTTACGCAGAATACCGCGCCCTGACCGATGAATTAATTGAAGCTGGAAAAACAACCGGGCCGAACCAGTCGGAGGCATACATCGAGTACACCCGGCTAAACGGCAAGCGCATGAAGCGCCTCGATAAGCAGGCCGAGTTATCGGATCGTTTGCAGGCGCTAATAAGTGGGGTAGAAGGCCCCTGGTACTGGTTAGTGCTTACCGAAGCCTGGTGTGGAGACGCTGCCCAGAACCTTCCGATACTTGATAAAATGGAAGCATCAAGCCCGGCCATTACCATGCGGCTACTCATGAGAGAGGAAAACCCGGAATTGATGGATGAATTCCTTACTAACGGCGGCCGGTCTATTCCCAAGTTGGTGTGCCTAAACAAAAAACTGGAAGTACTGGGCACCTGGGGTCCGCGACCAGAACCCGCCCAGCAACTGCTTGTTTCGCACAAGGCAGACCCCAATAAAGACAACTCGGAAATTGGTAAGGCTCTTCAGCAGTGGTATAACCAGGATAAAAACCAGACTCTCGACCGGGAATTTCAGCAACTGATTATGAAATGGAATAACTTAGATTAGTAAAACGCGTCTTTGATGTGTTCCAGTTTCTTCTTGTGGTTGCCCAGCAGGATAGTAATGATATCAAACCGGATATCTCCCTGCCAGTTCCTGCGAAGAATGTACTCGTGAGCTACTGCCAGGATAGCAGCCACCTTCTTTTTACTTACCGCTTCGTGAGGGTAACCGAAAGAGAGGCCGGAACGGGTTTTCACTTCTACAAAAACCAGTGTGTCCTGATGTGTGGCAATAATATCAATTTCATTACGCTTGTAACGATAATTGCAATCAAGAATAGTGTAACCGGCCTCCTCAAGATACAAGGAGGCCATGAGTTCCCCTTGCGCACCGAGGGCTTTTGAAGATGCAGACATAATGTGTATTTGTTAATTGCATCATTAATTTAGTGAAAATAAACTCTAACGCCCCACTTTTTATGCTCCCGAAAGTTAACCCCCACACCACCAAAGCCTGGCACGCCCTGGAAGAACACTACCAGGCCATGAAGTCTATGCATATGGCCGATCTGTTCCGGGAAGACCCCGATCGGTTTAACCGCTTTTCGTTGGAAGACGAAAACCTGCTGCTCGATTATTCTAAAAATATTATTACAGAAAATACTCTCACCCTGCTGCATGCCCTGGCCGGTGAGGTGAAACTGAAAGATGCCATCGAAGCCATGTTTACTGGTAAGGCGATTAACGAAACAGAAGGCAGGGCTGTACTGCATACCGCCTTGCGCTACCAGGGAAGCGACCCGATTCTGGTAAACGGTAAAGATGTAGTGCCGGAAGTGAAGCGGGAGCAGGCCCGGATGAAGGCGTTCGTAAATAACGTAATTTCGGGTAACTGGAAAGGATACACCGGAAAAGCTATTACGGATGTGGTGAATATCGGCATTGGCGGATCAGACCTCGGCCCGGTTATGGTAACCGGGGCCCTGAAACCTTACTGGCATGGAGGAATAACCCCACACTTTGTATCGAATATCGATGCGGCACACATCATGGAAACGACCCGTCACCTCGATCCGGAAACCACGCTGTTCCTGGTGGCTTCCAAAACCTTTACCACCCAGGAAACCATGACCAACGCCAACACGGCCAAACAATGGTTACTGGATACGTTAAAAAATGATGAGGCAGTTGAACAACACTTTGCTGCCCTTTCTACCAATAAGCAGGGCGTGGAAGCGTTCGGCATCAATAGCAACAATATGTTTGGGTTCTGGGACTGGGTAGGCGGACGCTATTCCCTCTGGTCTTCCATCGGCATGTCTGTTGCTCTTACTATCGGCTACGATAATTTTAAACAGTTGCTGGAAGGAGCATACCACATGGACCAGCACTTTCGTTACACCCCCTTCGAGAAAAATATCCCCGTTACCCTGGCCCTGATCGGAACCTGGTATAATAACTTTTTCGGTATGCAAACCGAGGCCATCTTACCTTACGACCAGTACCTGAGCCGTTTTCCCGCTTACTTCCAGCAGGGCAACATGGAAAGTAACGGGAAATTCGTTGACCGGAACGGGGAGCCGGTGGAAATTGAAACCGGCCCGATTATCTGGGGAGAACCCGGTACTAACGGACAACACGCTTTTTACCAGCTCATTCACCAGGGAACCAAACGAGTGCCCTGCGATTTTCTGGCGGCGGCCCAGGCGCATCATTCGGTTGGTACCCACCACGAAAAGCTACTGGCTAATTTCTTTGCCCAAACCGAAGCCCTTATGAATGGAAAAAGCCGGGCTACGGTACTGGTTGAGCTGAAAGAGCAGGGTATTTCCGAACGGGATATTGAACGACTGGCCCCTTTTAAAACCTTTGAAGGGAATAAACCCAGTAATTCCATCCTTTACCAAAGGCTCGATCCTTTTACCCTGGGCCGGCTCATCGCCATGTATGAACATAAAATTTTCGTACAGGGAATCATCTGGAACATCTACAGCTTCGATCAGTGGGGGGTTGAACTGGGGAAACAACTGGCCAAAAGCATCCTGCCCGAACTGAAAGGAGTAGAAAAAGTTTCGAATCACGACGCTTCTACCAATGGATTAATTAATGCTTACAAAAGACTTCGGTAATACATGGAAAAGCTGTACCCACTTACCTTTCAAACCCAGTTTAAAGATAAAATCTGGGGGGGCAACAAAATTAAAACAATCCTGAAAAAAGATTACGGTGACCTACCCAATTGCGGGGAAACCTGGGAAATTTCCGGGGTGGAAGGAAATGTATCGGTAGTAAACAACGGCCCGCTAACCGGGCAATCGCTAAACGAATTAATTCAGCAGTACGGTGCCAGCCTCCTGGGCAGGCAGGTACTGGAAAAGCATGGAAAAGAATTTCCCCTGCTTATTAAATTTATTGATGCCCGGGCCGATTTATCCATCCAGGTGCACCCCGACGATGAACTGGCACGGAAACGACACAACGGGAAAGGCAAAACAGAAATGTGGTACATCGTCGATGCCGACGAGGGAGCAGAACTGATTACCGGCTTTAACCAGCCCATGACCAAAGAGAAATACCTTAACATTTTTAATAATGGTAAGCTAACCGATATCCTGAATCGTGAACCGGCCCGTTCGGGCGATGTGTTCTTTTTACCGGCCGGCCGGGTACACACTATTGGAAAAGGGCTTTTGCTGGCTGAAATTCAGCAAACGTCCGACATTACCTACCGCATTTACGATTTCAACAGAACCGATGCTCAGGGCAATAAAAGAGAATTACACGTAGAACAGGCCCTGGATGCCATCGACTTTACTCATCACCACAATTACCGAACCCACTACCAGCCCGGGCTGAATAGTCCGGTAGAACTGGTTCGTTGTCCTTATTTTACCACCAACCGTATTCAGTTTGCCGAGCCGGTTAACCGGAATTACCAGGAAACTGACAGCTTTGTTATTTATATTTGTACAGCCGGTAGCTTTATTTTACAGTATGCAAGCGGCCGCCAGCTGGTAACAATGGGAGAAGCTGTTTTACTTCCGGCAAGCATTCGGGAAGTACAATTACAGCCTAATGAAACTAGCAATGTACTGGAAACGTTTGTAACGCAATAATCGGCAACCCTGCATAACTTTTGTGCAGGCACTTACCCGTTATTTCTTCCAGGCATCCGAATCATTTATTTAAAAGGGGGCGGATTGATTAACATTTACCGGTATGAATAAAAATAAACAGGTATCATTTACCAACCTCGGTTTTATAGATTACGAGAAATGCTGGAATTTACAAGAGGAGCTGTTTAACGAAACCGTACAGCAAAAAATCAGGAACCGAAAAGCAGAACCCGAAGATCAAACGGCTACTGTGAACCACCTGCTGTTTTGCCAGCACCCTCACGTGTATACCCTTGGTAAAAGTGGTAAGGAGAAAAACCTTCTGCTAAGTCCTGAAGAATTAACCGATAAGAACATCAGCTACCACAAAATAAACCGGGGCGGCGACATCACCTATCACGGACCTGGTCAGTTGGTGGCGTATCCTGTCCTGGATCTCGACAATTTTTTTACCGACATTCATAAATACCTGCGTACACTCGAACAGGTAGTAATTAATACGCTTTCCCGGCTGAATATTATAGCCGGCCGGATTAACAACCTCACCGGGGTATGGGTTGACCATGAGGAACAAATTAACCCCCGAAAAATTTGTGCCATGGGTGTAAAAGCCAGTCGCTGGGTTACCATGCATGGCCTGGCCCTAAATGTAAATACCAACCTCAACTACTTCAACTACATTGTACCCTGTGGCATTGAAGGCAAGGCAGTAACTTCTATCGAGAAAGAACTGAATCAGAAAGTTAGTTTGGACTACATTGCCGGGATCATGCAACAGGAGTTTATAAAACTATTTGGGATGGAATTAATCCCGGTACACTTTTCATCTGAATTAAACCAAGAAAAGCACGTATGAACAAAGACATAGATTTTCCTGAAGTAAAAGGAGTATATATGGCTATTGCCTGTACCCCGGCTTCCGAAGGAAAGGATGCAGCGTACCATGTGTATATTCTCAATGAAAATAAGCATCCGATCCATCATGTACTGGTTAATTCAACCGGTTACAGCAATGAGCAACGTACTTCCACCCTACGCCATTACGTAGAGCAACTTAAACCCGGTGAGTCTTTTAAACTGGAAGCCATAAATCCCGACTTATTTTCGCTGGTGAACCAATTCTGGGTTAGTTATTACATCGAACAAAAAATTTACGATAAGAAGTTTATTTTTTTGCCTGAGAGCATTGTAGAAGAGAATTTCTCTTTCATTGAAAAGCTGGACAAACAAGGGGTATTGCATACCTGACCATGGTATTCCCGGCTTCTATCTTACATTGGTTATGAGTGAACCAAAATAACAGCATAATTTAATGCTTATTAGGTTACCTTATTCGAAGTAAACAAATAATTATGTCAGCATTAACCTATTGCCCTGTTTGTACCAGTAAACTGGACTGGCGGGAACGAAGTGGCCGAATCCGGCTTATTTGTACTGATGATTCCTGTGGATATACGTTCTGGGATAATCCGCGCCCCGTTGTTGCCGGAATTGTAGAACATGAAGGTCAGATTGTGCTTACCCGTAACCATGGATGGCCTGAAGGCTGGTACGGTTTGCTTACCGGTTTCATGGAAGCAGAGGAGAGTGTTGAAGAAGGTATGCTGCGTGAAATGAAAGAGGAAATTGGAACTGAGGGGGAAATAGTTTCTTTCGTAGGCCACTACCCTTACCCCAAACGAAATGAACTTATCATTGCTTTCCACGTGAGGGCGCGGGGCGAAATTATTGTTGGCGAAGAACTGGAAGCCATTAAGAAGGTTCCTGTAGAAAAATTACGCCCCTGGCCATCAGCTACCGGTTATGCGTTAAAAGACTGGCTTGCCGCTCGTAATATATTCAACGAAACGTTGGTACGATCGTAAACCGGCAGTAGAGAATACGGCTGATAACCTGTTTTTTTAATTAATATTCTTACGTTAATCGTATAACTGCTGCACCGGTAACGGTAGGAAAATGATTATTTAATCTTTTTCTTCCCTTACCAAATTAAAAAATTTATGAAAACCACTCACTATAATCCCAGTTCCCTGGAAGTAGCCATGGCCGAGGCTATTGTTGGTATTCAACAAGAACTTGAAAGTAAAATCCCCGATTACAAAATAGCCGAAGTTGATGCCGACCTGAAAGCCGATAACCCGGTTGTTAAGTTCCAGGTTATTGATAAAGATAACGATCGCCATCAATTGGTTTTGCGGGTTATTCAGAGTGCCGACAGCCTCGACTAAATGAACTTCTCCGAAAAAGAACTTAATTACCTGCTCAATTCAGACTTCCTCCTTGCCAAACAGCAGATTATTCAGAAGCTGGTAACGCTTTTTGCCGAAACGGAGGAACAATTAAAGGAGCCTGTTACATCTCACCAGGATATTTATCCTGATAACGCGCTGGCTCTTGCCGGTAAAATAGGTAAAGGCGATAATTACCAGGGGCTCCCCTACATCGTGCTGGACTACCCACGCTACTTTTCCGATTCATCGATATTTTTATTTCGCACCATGTACTGGTGGAGCGACCGGTTTAGTTTTACCCTGTTTTTGAAAGGCAATGATTTATTTCACTACAGGGAATCGCTCATTAACAACCTGAAACCGTTAATTAGCACTCAACCCTGGATTGGGGTCAATGCCAGTCCGTGGGAATACCACTATTCGCCTGATAATTTCCGGAAAGCCACTGAACTTTCTACTCACGAACTGATGCATCTTCTCAGGAACCACCCGTTCGTAAAAGTGAGTTATACCATGGAGACCCGCAGCTACCCCGAACTCCCACTCCGGGCGGTTTACCATTTTCAACAACTGGTTTCCCTGCTTACTTAAGATCAGAGAACAGGTGAGGATAAATAAGTTCCTGGTAAATGCTGTGCAGGCCGGGCTTTCCGCGCCCCTGGTATATCATGGCTTCCAGGTAACGCGACGGGTAGGTAGGTGATTTCAAATCCGGATCTTCAGAAGTGAACAAGTAGCGCGTATCGGTGAAATTAAAGTACTTCTGAACCATTGCAATGGCATCTTTACGATTCAGGTAAATTGTGTGCCTTAACGGCTTGGGAGCCACTACTTTTCCCGTATATCGGTCGTGTACCAAAGGCCTTGAAGTAAGCGTTACTGCTTCCGTATCGCTGTAAGTAAAAACAAGGTAAACGTGGTGAATCATGTTTCTCCTAACCACTTCAATCATTTCCGATTCGGTAAGCGAAGAATTAAATAAATCGGCTATTTCCAGATGCAGATGATTAGCAGTACTATCGAGGACAACCAGCGTGTTATTACTTTGTGTGTAAACACCATGGTATTCAATAACATCCAGAATTTTTTGCAGGTTATTCTGGGCCACAACAGGTGCAGAAAACAAGATGCATGAAAATATTAATGTAGCTGCTCTTCTCATACCAGTACCACTTGCTGCTTACCAGGAATGGCATAAAGGTAATAAAATTAAACTATATTAATAAATTCGGTAATTATTTTAACATTAAGAAGAGAAATATAACAAGGGTTTTCAGGAAAACCGAACTCCAATAACCATCACATCATCGGTTTGTTCCTGCTCACTTTTCCAATTTTCGAAAGTACTTTCCAGGCACCGATACTGCTGTGCAGTAGAGTGTTGCGTAAAGCTTTGCAGCATTTCACGAAACCGGGCTTTCATAAACTTTTTATCTTTTTCTCCGCCAAACTGGTCCTGAAAACCATCGGAAGCGAAGTAAATCATACTTCCCCGGTGCAGGTGCAAGGTTTCGTTGGTAAAGCTCTTCTGGTCGAACTGGGTACCTCCCAATGAGTAACGGGTGCCTTTCAGTTCATGAAAACCTCCTTCAGGGCAGCCACAATAAACAGACATTTGCGCCCCGCTAAACTGTACTTCAAGTGTATCCAGATCGATGAAGCAAACGGCCATATCCAGGCCATCGTTCATGGCTTCTTCCCCGTTGTATCCGTTGCGCTGGTGTA
The DNA here is from genome assembly GCA_964542855.1 of uncultured Roseivirgaceae bacterium. Lineage (GTDB taxonomy): Bacteria > Bacteroidota > Bacteroidia > Cytophagales > Cyclobacteriaceae > CAZIWJ01. The sequence goes on along the minus strand of CAZIWJ010000030.1, from coordinate 14,370 downwards.
ACGCTTCACGAATTCGTTTGTCCATCAGGTGCAGGATTACATTAGGAGAAGTGGCTTTGTTTTCAATGACCAGCTGATTGAGAATTGAGTTTGCCAGGATGGTCATGAAAGCGCCGGGCACCCCATGGCCGGTGCAATCGAGGGCGGCAAAGATAACCCTGGAACCTGTACGGTGTACCCAGTAGCAGTCGCCGCTTACAATAGCTTTGGGCTTGTAGAACACGAACGAATCCGGGAAAATATCTTTAAGTTCTTCCTGGTCGGGAAGAACCGATAGCTGAATACGCTGGGCGTAAATAATACTATCGGTTATATCGCGGTTTTTCAGGTTAATTTCATCGCTTTTGGAAATAATTTCATCACGCTGCAGCTCAATTTTTCGCCTCTGCTGGTCAATGGCATCGCGCTGCATTTCAAGCTCCACATTTTTCCGGTTCTTCAGGCGGTACTTACTGAACATAACCCCCAGCACAATGCCGGTAAGCCCGAGGAAAAAGAACAAACCTACAATAGTGAAATTACGGTCTTTGGCTTCCAGCAACTGGATCCGGTTCTCCTTCTTTAGCAATGAAATTTGCTGCTCTTTCTTATCGAGCTCGTACATGGTTTCAATTTCCGTAATCCGCTTGGTACTTTCTTCCCGGTACATCCGATCTTTAAGCAGGGAAAACAATTTGAAATGGATCAGGGCGTTTTCCAGGTCGCCCATCTTGTCGTAATACTTCGCCAGCGTGAGATAACAATCGCGGAGTAGAGCCAACGAATTAATTTTCTGTGCCTGTTCCAGGCTTTGCTTCAGGTAATCGATGGCCTTTTCGTACGACTCCATATTGTAGTAAGCCCTACCGAATTCCAGCAGTACCCGGGCCCGCAGCATCAGGTTGCTGTACTGCTCGGCAATATTCAGCCCGGTTTTCAACTGGTTAACGGCCTTTTCGTTTTCCCCCACCAGCGTGTAGGTTTTACCAATATTGTAGTACGAATAAGCGGTTCCCGAAACATCGTTGTTAGCCTGGTCAATAGCCAGGGCTTCGTTGAAGTAATACATCGCCGTATCGTACTCCCGGCGTTCCAGGGCTACTTCCCCGAGGCTGATATGAACCGACGATAATGTGGCGTTCAGTTCGTGCCTGCGCGCCAGTTCCATCGACTGGTTGAAGTAACGCTTGGCCTTGTTAAAACTCTGTAAATCGAAATGAATACTGCCCAGGGTTTTCAGCAGCCTGGCTTTTTCATCGTGCACTTCCAGCTCATCGAAAATGCGCAGCGACTCGATGCCCAGCTTGGTTGCCAGCTCATTACTGCCCATGTAATTGTGTACCTCACACATCAGCGACAGCACCCGGGCGTAGTTCAGCAACTGATTGGCATTCTGGAAAATTCTTTTGGCCTGTTCGCAGTACTCAATGGCCATGGCGTAGTTATCATACTGGTAACAGGAGAAGCACATATCGAAGTAAGCCTCTGCTATTTTCAGCGAATCATTACTTTCACCGTAAAGGTCAACGGTCAGGTTCAGGTAAAACTGTACGCTGTCCCAGTTATACTTTTTATTAGAATTGTAAAGACGGGCAATATTCAGGTAGGCATCTCCAACCCCTTCCGTGTAGTCGAGCTCACGGGCCTGATCAAGTGCCCTGAAAGCCAGAACAAAAGAAGTATCGGGGCGGGAAAGTTCAATTTCCGTAGCCTGTTGATTAAGCGAGTCAACGTACTCCCTGCTACCGGGCATGGCCTCTTGCTGTACTGCCGCATAGGTTTGCAAAGGCAATACGAGGCCTAGTATACATGATATAATTGATAAGTACGCTTTCACAGTTCCAAATTTACATTTCTGCGTGATACCTGAAAATAATTCGTCAATCTAATACGTATTTCCACCTTCAAAAATCCAATTAATTACCAAACATTACTGGAATGGGAAATTTACCGGTACAACACCTTTTATTGTCCTGCTTTTCAAAAGGTTAATTATTGAATGCTGTTTGACATATACCGATAATCTTCGTTAGATTTATTCGTTTTAATTATAACCGTATGTACGCCTACATCAAGGGAAAACTAGTGCAGAAAGATCCTACTACTGCTACAGTAGAAGCTAACGGAATTGGGTACGAAATTAAAATTCCCCTCAGTACCTACGAGCAACTGAAACAGGAAGCCTGCAAGCTGTATACGCACCTTTACGTGCGAGAGGATTTGCAACAGCTATTCGGTTTTTTCACCGAAAATGAACGGGAAATATTTCGTTACCTGATCGGGGTATCGGGCATTGGCCCAAATACAGCCCTTACTTTTCTTTCTTCGCTCCAGGCCGATGAAATTATCCAGGTTATTTCGCACGGTGATGTAAAACGTATTCAGCAAGTGAAAGGAATTGGAGCCAAGACGGCCCAGCGGGTTGTGCTTGAGTTGCAGGATAAACTGAAAAAATCTGCCGGTAGCATGGATGCAACAAAAGGTACATTCCCGGTTGGCGACGAATACAATACCATGCGCGAAGAAGCGTTAGCTGCACTAGAAGTGCTGGGGATCAATAAAAATACGGCACTTAAAAGTGTGGACCGCATCATGAAAGTTGCCGTTAAGGACCAGAGTATTAATGAGTTGAAACTGGAAGACCTGATCAAAAAAGCACTCAAAACTACGTCATAAATCATTATCCGATTTCATAAAGTGATTCGTTACGGAAGCCTGCCTTCACCGGCCGCATTTTTCGGGATTTTACTATTCACTGGCCTCTGCTATTCTGGTTATCCGGCCATGGCTTCTTTTGCTTTGCTTCAGAACCTGCCTAAAGCCCCTGCCGATACGATTCCGGATAATTTTAACCGAAAATACGAGTCTACTACTTTTCCCAGCTACAAAGTGCCCTACCGCTTCGGCGATCCTTATTCTTCCAATGATTATTATTCCCGATCCCCGCTTATTCTCAGCGACCCTACAGAGGTTACTATCGACGTGGAGCCCGGCGATTCTACCATTAATTATTCGCTTTCCGAAAAGGTTGGGGAAGCAGATTTCCGCCCGCCTTCCCAGCTTACTTTCGATGAATTCGACCGGTTCCGGACTAACGAAATTAGGCAGGATTTCTTCATCTCCAAATCGAAAGGCCTCGACGGGGAAAGTGCCCTGAGCAGCCGCCGACTTATTCCTAAAATATATACCTCCCCGGTTTTTGATCGATTATTCGGCGGATCATACATCGATATTCGGCCCAATGGCTTTGTTACTCTCGATTTCGGCGGACGTTTTCAGCGGGTTGCCAACCCGAACATTCCAGTACGGCAGCAACGAACCGGCAACTTTGAGTTCGACCAGCAAATTAGCCTCAATGTTATCGGTACTATTGGCGATAAGCTCTCGGTAACTGCCAACTTCGATAATAACAACTCTTTCGACTTTCAGAATAACGTAAAAGTAGAATATACCGGATACGAAGAGGAGATCATTAAAAAGGTAGAAATCGGTAACGTAAACCTCCCGGTTAGCAATAGCCTTATTACCGGCTCCCAGAGCTTGTTTGGTTTTAAAACCCAGATGCAGTTTGGTAAACTGTACTGGACCAGTGTTGCTTCCGTGCAGCGCGGCCAGAGCGACGTTATTGAAATTGAAAGCGGTACCCAGCGGCGCGACTTTGAAATCCGCTCGTCGGAATACGATGAAAACCGTCACTTTTTCCTGGGTCACTTCTTCCGCAATAATTACGAAAACTGGATTAATAATACTTTCCCGGAAGTAATTTCCGGGGTAAACGTTACCCGGGTGGAAGTGTACGTGCTGAACCGAAACGGCGATACCCAAACCCTGCGTAACTTTGCCGCCTTCATGGACCTGGGCGAACCCAACCGCATTTTCAGTAATAATGTAAACAGTAATGCCTCCGGGGCAGGGCAGGCGAACCGAAACAACGCCAACGATTTGTTCTCCCGGCTCACTAATGGCAACCCCAGCCTGAGAAATATTAACGAGGTAGGAACAGCCCTGGAAGGTGCCCCTTTTAATTTTACCAAGAGTACCGATTTCGAACTGATTACCTCGGCCCGTAAACTGGAAGAAAGAGAATACTCAGTAAATCCCAAGCTGGGGTACATTACCCTTTCCCGACGACTGCAAAACGACGAGTTGCTGGCAGTAGCTTATGAATATACCTACCAGGGGCAAAGCTATCGCGTAGGTGAGCTTACAGAAGATTACCAGAACCGGCCGGAAAGCGACGTTATTTTCCTGAAAATGCTCCGCCCGACCAAAATTAATACCGAAGTGCCTACCTGGGACCTGATGATGAAAAATGTCTACTCCCTCAACGCCAGCCAAATTACCCGCGATGGTTTCCAGCTTCGGGTGGTGTACCGCGATGACCAGAGTGGCGTCGATAACCCCAGCCTGAACGAAGGCCCCATCAAAGACCAGCAGTTAATCAGTTTGCTGGGCCTCGATCAACTAAACCCAAATAACGACCCGCCAGCCGACGGAAACTTCGACTACATCGATGATCTAACCATCGATACCCGTAGTGGAACCATTATCTTCCCTTACCTGGAACCCTTCGGCAGCCGGTTGTCTGATCTGCTGGGCGACAACCCCAGGCTGCAGGAACAACTCGTGTACCGCTCACTCTATAACACCACCAAGGCAGAATCGGAACTGAATACCCAGAAAGATAAATTTTTTATTAAGGGTAGTTTTTCTTCGGGCTCTTCCAATGAAATTACCCTGCCCGGCATTAACATCTCCGAGGGGTCGGTAGTGGTTACTGCCGGAGGTTCGCCCCTGACCGAAAACGTTGATTACCGGGTAGATTACAACCTGGGCCGCGTTATTCTACTGAACGAAGGGGTTGTGAACTCGGGTCGGAAAATCCGGATTACTTTTGAAAAAGCCGACCTGTTCAACTTTCAGGTGCGTACCCTGCTGGGAAATCGTTTCGATTACCGCATTAATGACGACATTAACATCGGCGCTACCATGCTCTTCCTAAACGAGCAGCCTAATATTTCCCGAATCAGCATCGGTGATGAGCCTACCCGCAACCTGAAGTATGGGTTCGATGTGAACTTCCGCAAAGATTCCCGGTTTATTACTAAAATGGTAGACTTTCTGCCTCTCATCCAAACTAAGGAACCTTCTAGCATTACTTTTAATGCCGAATTTGCCCAGTTGGTACCCGGCACTTCCAATATCGTTGATGGCGAGGGGACATCTTACGTTGACGATTTCGAAAATGCCGCTACCCCGTTTAACCTGGTAAGCAGCTACCAGAACTGGGCACTCGGCGCTACGCCCCGCACTAATAATGACCGTTACGGCCAGGAAGCAGGTGGCATATCTTCCAACTTCCGTCGGGCCAAGATGGCCTGGTATATCGTCGATAACAGCATCTTCTACCGCAGCTCCAGCCGGTTAAAACCCGATCACCTGCCCGGCACCATCGCTAACCATTACGAACGGGCCGTACCCCCCCAGGAAATTTTTCCGAACCGTAGCCGCACCCAGCTGAACCTGCCGCTGCCGGTTTTCGACGTCGCCTACTTCCCCGAAGAGCGTGGCCCTTATAACTACAACCCGAACCTGAATGACGAGGGCCGTTTCTCCCGTTCGCAGGCCCGCCAGAATTTTGGGGCGATTACCCGGGCCATTACTTCAGACGTAGACTTCGATAAAACCAACGTGGAATACATTGAGTTCTGGATGCTCGACCCTTTCATTCCCGGTGAAAACGGGCGCGTCCGGGATGGAATCCGGAACGAAAATAATACTACCGGCGGCACGCTGTATTTCAACCTGGGAAGTATATCGGAAGATGTAATCCCCGACGACCGCCACGCTTTTGAAAACGGATTGCCACCAAACGGCGGAAACGAAAATGTAGCTACCAACGAATTCGGACGGGTTACCACGGCGCAGTACCTAAACGATGCCTTCGATAATACCCCGTCGTCTCGACAAAACCAGGATGTAGGATGGGACGGCTACCCTTCTAAACCCACTGCCCAGGGATTACAGGGCGAAAACGAATACTTCAGCGATTACCTGAACCAGTTATCTCCCGGGGTTCGGGCCATCGTGGAAAATGACCCGTCGGGCGACGACTTCCAGTACTTCCTGGGTACCGACCTTGACCAGCGCCAGGCCAGCATTGTAGAGCGTTACAAAAGCTTTAACGGGCAAGAAAATAACTCACCGGTAGTGCAGGATAATAACATCGATTTCCCGGTTTCCAATAGCATTCAGCCCGATAATGAAGACCTGAACCGTGATAACACGGTAAGCGACCTGGAAGAATATTACGAATACCGGGTAGATCTCGACCCTGGAAGCCTGCAGGTAGGGCGAAATAATGTTGTAGATGCTATTCGCGATACCGACGATAACGGCGACCCGGTTACCTGGTACCTTTTTCGTATCCCGGTAAGGCAGCCCGACGATGTAGTCGGTAATATTCAGGGGTTTAAAACCATCCGTTACCTGCGGATGGTGCTCTCCGATTTCGTGCAGCCGGTTGTATTACGAATGGCTAACTTCCAGTTAGTAGGCAGCCAGTGGCGACGAGCAGAACCAATTATTGAAGAGTCGATTAACCTGGAAAGTGATGTGGAATCAGACTTTACAATTTCTGTTGTAAATATTGAGGAAAATGCGAACGCAGGCTCCGACCGGATTCCCTACGTGCTGCCCCCCGGTTTTAACCGCGACCGCGACAACACTTCCATCGTATTTCGCGAAGCCAATGAACAATCCTTGCAGCTTGATGTAAAAAACCTGCGCGACGGTGAAAGCCGGGCCGTGTTCAAAAACTTTGGCCTCGACCTGATCAATTATGGCTCCATTAAAATGCTGTTGCACGCCGACAGCCGCGACGCCCTGGATGGAGAGGTGTCCGGTTTCCTGCGCCTGGGTAACGATGCCGACCAGAATTACTACCAGGTGGAAGTACCGCTGGAGATGACCCCTTTCGGTACCACCGATCCGCGGGAAATCTGGCCGGCCAATAATGAAATCAATATTCAGCTCGGTGAGCTTTCGGCCCTGAAAGCCCAGCGAAATGCCGGCGGGGGCGATACCCGACGGGTAGGCCGCTACCTGGTACGGATTAAAGGTAACCCTGACCTGGCAAACATCAATACCGTGTTAATCGGGGTAAAAAACCCGGCTTCTGAAGACCGGGCTCCCAAGTCTGTACGCCTCTGGGCGAACGAATTGCGGGTAAGCGATTTCGATAGCCGGGCCGGTTACGCCACCAACGCCCGCACCAGTATTCAACTGGCCGACCTGGCTACGGTAAATGCATCCACTAATTTTACCAGCTTTGGCTTCGGAGGCATTCAATCGAGGGTATCGGAACGGACCCGCGAAGAAACATTCGGTTACGACGTGTCGGCGAATGTGGCCCTGGACAAGTTTTTGCCCAGTAAGTTCCGGGTAAAGCTGCCGATGTATGTCAGCTACGAAAATACCGACATTACGCCTCAATTCGATCCGCAGAACGACGACATTTTACTTACCGACCGGCTGAGGGCATTTGATACCGATGCCCGGCGAAATGAATATCGCGACATTGTTACGGACCAGACCACCCGCCGCAGTATTAACTTTATTAACGTACGCAAGGAGCGCAACCCGGAACGGGAAAAGAACCACTTTTTCGATATTTCCAACTTTTCGCTTTCTTATGCTTACAGCAATGTGGTGCGCAGCAACTTCGATATTGCCAAGCGGGAGCAGCGAAATTACCAGGGATCGCTAAATTATACGTATAACTTTCCCCAGTTGAGTATTAAGCCATTTGCCAACATGAAGGGGTTAAATTCTCCCTGGTTTAAACTAATAAAAGATTTTAACTTTTCACCGGTGCCTACTTCTGTTACCGTGCGTGGCGAGTTGAACCGCCGGTTTGTGGAAACCCGTTATCGGAATGCCACTACCCTGGGCTCGCTAAATCCGATTTACGAAAAATCGCTTACGTTTAACCGTAATTATAACTTACGCTGGAACTTTACCAGCAACCTTTCGCTCGATTACAACGCCCGGGCCAACGCGGTAATTGATGAACCCGAAGACCAGATTAACGGGGCCATTAATACCAACGAAGAACAACAGTATGTGCTGGATCAGATCCTGAACGGCGGACGCCTCAAGAATTTTAACCAGCAAATAAGCGCCAATTACCGGGTACCGTTCAATAAAATCCCGATCACCGACTGGATCAGTGCCGACGCCCGGTATTCGGCAGGCTACAGCTGGCAGGCCGGTGCCCTGAACGTGGTAGAAAGATTTGGTAACTCTTTGCAGAATAACCGGGAACAAAGTGCCAGCGGTAAAGTAGACTTTGTAAAGCTGTACAACAAAATCGATTACCTGAAACAAATTAATTCTCCCCGCAGGCGGAGAAGAAGCAGGCAGGCGCAGGATGAGGAGGAAAGCGCCAACCAGCCTAAACTATTCAATGCGATACTGCGCACCCTGATGTCGGTTAGAAGCGTGAACGCTACCTACAGCGTAACCGACGGAACGCGGCTTGCCGGTTTTCAGCCTAGCCCTGCCCTTTTTGGGTTCGACCAGGATTTCGATGCTCCGGGCGTTCCTTTTGTACTGGGAAGCCAGGATCCGGGCATCCGGCTGCAAGCTGCCCAAAATGGCTGGCTCAGCACCAGCGACTCGTTAACTACGCCATTCAGCCAGTCGAGAAGCGTGAACCTGAACCTGCAGGCTTCCATTGAACCCATACGCGATTTTCGTATCCGCGTAGATGCCAAGAAGACCAAAACCGACCGGTACCAGGAAATTTTCCGCCGGCCCGGCGACAATGAACTCGATGAAGACGGGCGTAATGACGGGGGATACATTTCGGTTAATCCAACCCGAAGTGGTAATTACAGCATTTCATTCCTGAGTATCCGTACCGCTTTTATTAGCGATGACGAAAATAATAATTCCCCCGTTTTCGAAGAGTTTGTCAGCAACCGTACCCGCATCCGGGAACAACTCGAATTCCTGAACCCGAACGAAACGCTGTCGTACGATTCCCTTTCGCAGGACGTGCTCATCCCGGCGTTCATTGGTGCCTATTCAGGGGCCGATCCGCTGGATGTAGGACTAAACCCGTTCCCGAATATCCCCATGCCCAACTGGCAGGTCGACTACTCGGGCCTTACCAAACTGCTACCCCAACTGGCCGATGTATTTACTTCGGTAAGCCTACGCCATGCGTACCGCTCTACTTATTCGGTAAACAATTACACCAGCTTCCTGAACTACAACGATCCAAACCAACTGGAATTAAACAACCAGGTAGAAAATTACCGGCCCGAACTCCTGAACGAAAGTGTAGACAATGGAAATACCTTTGCCCCGGTTTACGTAATTCAGCAGGTAACCATTTCCGAGCAGTTCTCGCCTTTAATCGGGATTAATGTACGAACCAAAAGCCGCCTGACGGCTAACCTTTCGTACCGCAGAGAACGGAATTTAACCCTGCAGCTTACCAATTCCCAGGTTACCGAACAGCGTAGCCAGGATATCTCAATGGAACTGGGCTTTACTAAATCGAAGTTTAAATTACCGTTCCGGGTACAGGGCCGAACCATTACGCTCGATAATGATATCACCTTCCGCATGAACGTGTCGCTTCGAGATACGGAAACCGTTCAGCGCCGAATTAACGAGGGGAGTACTGTAACCAACGGGAACCTGAACCTGCAAATCAGGCCTACGCTGAGCTATGTACTTAATGAAAAACTAAGTTTGAATTTCTATTTCGAGCGAACGGTGAATGAGCCGCGGGTTACCACTTCTCCCCGGCGAACCACCACCGCTTTCGGGGCACAGCTTCGCTTTAACCTGGCGCAGTAACCCAGTTGATAAACCGGGCTTCCTCCGGAAACTACAAGTCATTTAATAATTTAAGAAATAATGCTGTTTTTTTCTTAGGGGGTGGAAGAAGATGACCCCGGCACGAAACAGGTCGATGCTCAAGCTTACCTGGTTATTCCGGTGAATTTCCTGCCAGGCCTGCCGCATTTCGGCCGACCAGTAGATGTCATCGAATACCATGATACCATTTTCACTCATGTAGGGGAGTAAGCCGTTGAAGTACCGCAGGGTAGCTTCGTAGCGGTGGTTGGCGTCGATGTATACAAAATCGATCTGCCCGGTTTTACTGAGCAGGTTCGGAAGCGTATCGTCTATATTTCCACGCTGAAGCATGATGTTCTTTTCCGGCCAGGAATCAAATACCTGCTGGCTTACCTGAGCCAGGTCGGGGTTGCCTTCCAGCGTAAACACCTGTTTTGCTGAACTTACCGAAGAGAGGTACAACGTGGTAGTTCCCAGGGCGGTGCCCAGTTCCACCAGCGTTTCGGATTCATTAAAAGTGGCTATTTTGTACAGTAAATTTGCAAAGCGGTGCGGACTGACTCCGTATCGGACAATTTTGCTTACCGGGTTTGAAGATGCCGGTAATACCCGGGAAGGCGCACCAATAGTTGGCTGGTTTACCTGTTCGGTATTTCGCCGTAACTTTTTCCTGATTTGATGAATCTGCCCAATGTTCCTGGGCTGCCGGTCAGATTTTAAAACCTCGTTGTAAAACCGGAAAATAAAAGGTGGGTGAAGATCGCCCGACGTTAAAACCTTAATCTGATGCTGAATGCGGTAAAAAACCTGTTCAATTAAAAAATTTAGCCTAATAACTAAAAGTTTGAGGTTAGAACAACTACACTAGTTTACCCGGTAAGGAACCAGCATATTAAACTCGGGAATTTTTACAGCAAACTCCTTTCCATCTGATACGCGATTCATCAGGTACGTTCCATACATCTTACCTACCCCCGATCGCAGGTTGCAACCAGAAACGTATTGATGACTGGCACCGGGTTCGAGTACTGGCTGTTTGCCTACTACACCTTCCCCTTCAATTTCTCGTACCGGATAGGTGGCATCGCTGATGAACCAATGCCGGCGCATTAGCTTTACCGTTACATCGCTTTTGTTTTCAATAGTGATGTGGTACGTAAATACATAATGAAATTGGTTGGGACTAGAGTAGTTAGGTTGGTACGCCGTCTCGACGGTGACTTGCACGCCTTCCGTTATTTCAGTAACCATAACCACTTTATTTTTCATTTATTTTAAACGCTTTAATTAACTATAAGTTTGGTATAAAACCAGTAATAAAACGATAATAATACACTACTAAACATTACATGGACGTAAAAATAGAGCCTTCGTGGAAAAATCAACTAAGCGGCGAGTTTAGCAAGCCTTATTTTTTAAGCTTAGTAGAATTCATTAAAACCGAATACCGCAACGGGAAAGTGTTCCCCCCGGGCAAGGATATTTTCCGGGCTTTCGAAGCCTGCCCTTTCGACCACACCAAGGTCGTTATCCTGGGGCAGGACCCTTACCATGGCCCTAAACAGGCCAATGGGCTCGCTTTTTCGGTAAAAGACGGCATTCCCTTCCCCCCTTCCCTGGTAAATATTTTTAAGGAAATTCAGGAGGAATATAATACCGAGATGCCCGCTTCCGGCGATCTTGGCCAATGGGCTGAGCAGGGGGTACTTCTGCTTAATGCCACGCTTACAGTAAGGGCGCACCAGGCGGGCTCCCACCAGAAAAAAGGATGGGAAATTTTTACCGATGCCGTTATTCACCGGCTGGTTGAGAATAAGGAGCACCTGGTTTTTCTGCTTTGGGGGTCGTACGCCCAGAAGAAAGCCAGCTTTATTGATCCGGAAAAGCACTGTGTATTGAAGTCGCCTCACCCTTCGCCCCTTTCGGCACACCGCGGGTTTTTCGGCAATGGGCATTTTCAAAAAGCTAACGCATACCTGAAGCAACAAGGCATGGAACCCATTCAGTGGTAGAGCAAAAAGTTTAGTCTGCGTTTTCATGAAAATATTTTTCCATACGCTTTCTTTCAACCTACATGAAAGTTTCTGGGGTTTTCAATTTCAGAGTTAAATTACCTGAAATGAAATCCTAAACTGAAAAAGCCTAACCACTGGTCGGTATTATGCTGGTGGGCCACGGCTACCTGGATAGGTCCCATGATTGAACGGTAGCTCACTCCCACTCCGTAGCCTAAAATGTTCCGGGTAACAACCGGGTTCTCCCTCAGTTGGTAAACGTCGGAAAGCAGCAGGTTCACCACTGCCTTTGCAAAGAAGTTCGGATATACTTCCACCCGGAGCTCTTCCCGGGCCAGCGCATAATTGGCCAGGCTTAATTCGTAAGGCTTCACTCCCCGGAAGGGTGTGCTGCGTTCTACGAGCGGGTACAGACTGTAGGAATAGCCATAATGGCCCGCATGGCTTCGGGCAGCAGGCCGGAATCAGGGGTAGTAGGCTTTCCGTTGCTTCGTAGCCTATGGCATACAGGGCCCATGCTCCCATACTGGTTCCGGTAATGTAGTCGGGGCGGATTTCTTCTTCTTTCAGCACTTTCAACGCCCCCACGTGGGCCATACCTTTGGCAGCTCCTCCGCTCAGCACCAGTCCTACAGATGGCCGTTGTTCCTGGGCAAAAAACTAGGCCTGCCAGCAACTGAGCACTCAAGATAAAAAGTAAAATGTGCCGCATCATGTTGTTTACATCGGGGGAAGATGCACATTGTTGGTGGTTTTAGAAATTCTTTGCTTTTCCCACGTTAAACGAACCTGTAAGGAATTCACCGTTAAATGCTGGCAACTCATGAATGAATTAATGAAATTTATTTACATTTTTCACGATCCGGTATCCATTAAACCGAATAGCGATCGTTTAAGTTAATAAAAGGTAAGACAGCGATTATGAAAAACTTTTTAATATCCCTGGTTACCGGATTAATGGCAGGACTGGCCGGTGCCTTTCTTTTTGTTCATTACGTTTACACTCCCCCCAATACGCAGGTTCGAGGTCGACCGGCGCCCCCAAACCAGCCTTTCAATACGTTTAAGGTAGACCGGCAGGAACCCGTTCGCACCCTAAATGGGGAGGCAGATTTTGCCGAAGCCTCGGCCCGCAGTACGCCCAGTGTAGTGTTCATTAAAACGTTATCGAATACGAACTACGGCCGCGTAAGCTGGTTCGAGTTGTTTTTTGAGGGCCGCAGCAGCCAGCAGCAGGTTAGTACCGGTTCGGGGGTTATTTACAGCAAAGACGGTTACATCATCACTAACAACCACGTAATAGATAATGCTAACCGCATCCAGGTGATTCATAATAAGCGGGCTTATGAAGCCAGTGTTATCGGTACCGATCCGGGTACTGATATTGCCGTGCTGAAAGTGGAAGAAAACAACCTTCCCAATATTGAACTGGGCAGTTCACGCAACCTGAAAGTAGGCGAATGGGTGCTGGCCGTTGGGAACCCGTTCAACCTGACGTCTACGGTAACTGCCGGTATTGTTAGCGCCAAAGGGCGGGACATTAACATTTTGAAAAGCGATATCCCGATTGAATCGTTTATCCAAACGGATGCTGCCATTAACCCCGGGAACAGTGGTGGGGCACTGGTTAACCGCGAAGGCAAGCTGGTTGGCATTAATACGGCTATTTTATCACGCACCGGATCGTACGCCGGTTATGGTTTTGCCGTACCGGTAGATGTAGTGCGCAAAGTAACCGATGATATCATTGAATACGGCGAGGTGCAGAAAGCAATTTTAGGAGCTGATATTCTCGATATCACTCCGGAAATTGCCGATAGGCTCAATATCAGCAATCGGGATGGCGTGGTAGTTAATGCTGTTAGAAAAAATGGGGCCGCCGCCCGGATTAACCTGCAACCCGGCGATATTATTACCGCGGTAGGAGGTGAGCCGGTAAACAGCAAAAGTGAATTTGACGAAATCATCGGCTATTACTCTCCTGGAGATAAGGTAACCCTCAGTTTCAGTCGCAATAACAAACCGCAGCAGGAAAAGGTATTACTGACCAATCAGCTGGGCACTACCAGCATTATTACCCGTGAGGTGTACGAATCGGAACACCTGGGTGCGGTATTCGAAACCCTGCCTGAAGATGAACAGGAGATCCTGGGCATTCCGAATGGGGTACGCATTGCCAAAATTAACCGGGGGTTTATGCAGCGACTGGGCATCCAGGAAGGCTTCATTGTTACAGCAATTAACAAGAATTCAGTTAAAACTCCCCGTGAGCTGGAAAGCCTCCTTAAAGGAATGAAAGGCAAGGTGGTTATTGAAGGCATCAATAACCGTGGCGTGAAGGGATATTATTCGTATTATTTCTAGTGAAGCTTTGAAGGGGGAGGCATAAGCGGTACGGGAAAAGGTTGTTCTTTTCCCGGTCGATACCCATATGATTAAAGTGGGAAATCATGTTCAGTTCATTCCGGTCACGTCCATGCGAAAGCCATCGATACCCTTG
>CAZIWJ010000029.1:20919-23164 GCA_964542855.1 uncultured Roseivirgaceae bacterium | reverse complement strand
GTGGTAGGATTCAATATATTATGAGTTTTTTCATAATTTTTTCTTCAACTGCATAAAATAGTACACACAGAAATACCTAACCTGGTAACATAATAGCACGATATCTGGTTAGTTTCAGTAGTTGGTAAATTCAGATGGCTTATAGATGAAGAATAGGTTAGTTGATAAATTTCTAATTTTAGTTTTTTTTCTTTTCTCTTTCTCCCTGGTAGAAGGGCAAAGTAAAAATTTCAGCGTGTTGATTTCCAAAGGGAACAACCAATACAAGCACGATGGAATCTGGTACGATATTAAGGTGGGAACAACCCTCGATGAAGACGACCTGATTAAGGTTGACGACGATGCCTTTGTAGGATTAATTCATAAGGGAGGATCCACAATTTCTTTATCTGAAGAAAAAACTTATTCCCTGAAACAATTGAGGTTGAACCGATACGCTGCCGACTCAAGAGCCTACGAGTACGCCCAGTACTACCTCGATCGTCTTGATGCTTCCGCTCCTCCCAGCCGACTTACCCGGTCTGTTACCAACTCTCCTCTTCGTTTAATGCTTCCTAACTCAGTAAATGTTTATAATCCTGAGGTAATCATTCGCTGGAATGCTGCCCGATCGAGTGAACAATATGAACTGGTTTTAAAGAACATGTTCGACGAAACCCTGCAAGTTCGACGTACTGCCGATAATCGCTGTACGATCGACCTGAATGCTCCTCAGTTCTCAGATGAACGCCTCGTTATTGTCCGGGTCCAGTCTGAAGGAGGTGCTTTGCGATCTGATGATTATGCCCTGAAGCTAATGAGTCGCCGGGATGCCAGGCAAATTAAAACCGAACTGATATCCCTGAAGCAGGAACTGAAAAACGAGGAGGAAGCAGTTAATCAATTAATTATTGCTTCTTTTTACGAGAAAAATAATCTGCTAATCGACGCTATTACCAGTTATGAGCAGGCTATTAATACGCTACCTAACGTAGAAGGCTTCCAGGTTGCTTACCAAAAATTCTTGCTTAGGAACGGACTCAGTAACTAAAATCTTTCTTTTACTGGCTAATTCTTACATCATTTCTTTTCTGCTAATTCTGAAGGAATAGGTTTGAAACATTTTCTGCGGGAACAGGTTTAAAGCTATATTGATGTATATACATAAATGAGCTTAAATCTAATTTCAGAGGTTATGAAAATAATTAAAACGTCCGCCCTTTTCGTTTTTGCAGCACTGCTGGTAGCCAGTTGCTCGTCAAAGCCTGAAGGCACTGAAGCGCAGGTTTCAGAAGCCCAGGAAGTGAAAAAAGTAAGTAACGAAGCCAGTACCTACGGGCTTGCCTTAGACCAGAGCGAAGTAGAATGGTATGGTTTCAAGCCCACTGGTAGCCATAATGGAACTTTTGCTATTAAAAATGGTGATATCTCGGTAGAGAATGGTGAAATCGTTGGTGGTGAGTTTACCATTGATCTTGCCCAGATTGAAGTATCTGACCTCGAAGGGGAGTACGAAACCAAACTGGTAACTCATTTGAAGTCACCTGACTTTTTCGACGTGGAAAACCATCCGGAAGCCAAGTTTGTCATCACTTCTGTTGAAGCTTACGATGAAAATACTTCCGCCGATTTTGGGGTAAGTGGGAAGGATGTAGTTGTAAACGACGAGGAAGTAAATGAATTCACCCTCGATTCACCTACCCACATAATTACTGGAAATCTTACCATGCGTGGTAATTCGCTCAGCATTAGTTTTCCTGCAAAGGTTTCCATGGAAAATGATGCAATTAACGCTGAAGCCAAGTTCATGATCGACCGAACCAAGTGGGGTGTATCGTACCGGGAAGAAGCTACGCTGGCCCAACGTGCCAAAGATGAACTAATTTACGACACTGTGCACATTGAATTTGAAATAAACGCCAGCAGCAAGGATGAGCCGGTGAGTTAAAATTTATTTGAAGTGAATAGTTAAGGGAAGCGCAGGAATTAATTTCTGCGCTTTTTGTTTTTTACAGCCAATATTAACTTTAACTAACCGAATGGCTGGTCATTTAACGTATGCCCTTATGGTAAGCTGTTTAACAGGTTGCAGCGGGTCATTGGTAAATATGTTCACCTGCTTAATTTCCCTGCGATTACGGTTAGCACCAGTAAAAGTAAGTTTCATTTCTTGTCGCTTTCCGGGCTTAATAACCCTTTTGTTCAAACGGGTGGCCAGGCAGGAACAGTTCACTTCTACTCCCAGGATTTCCAGGTTTTCTCTCCC
>CAZIWJ010000029.1:0-20819 GCA_964542855.1 uncultured Roseivirgaceae bacterium | reverse complement strand
CGGAGCGTTAAAATTAATGGCAATCGTGCCGGCTTCTCCCGGTTTCAGGATATTGGCAGATAAACTAACGGCAGCCACCGCAGGAGAAGATAATAATTTTAGAGTGATGGGCTTATTGCCACTATTGTAAATCCCGAATACCTTACTAACCACCTGGTCATTGAATACTTTACCGAAATAAAAGCTGTTATACTTAGTTTTTAAATTGCCCTGCCGGGCGGGATAAGCTCGTGATGGACTAAAATTTTCCGGGATAACCTTTCCCTGAATGTGAAAAGTAACAGGCTTCGGTTCATTTTCAGCAATCAGGGTCACCTTCTTCTGAAAACGGCCCGGGCGGTTTTCCGGATTAAAGCTTACCACCAGTCTTTTTTCTTCACCGGGGGCAATAAAATTCGTATCCAGCGCGGCCACTGTGCAACCGCAGTCCGATTCCACCGACTTAATTATTAATGCTCTTCTACCGGTATTTTTTACGGTAAACGGGTGTTCAACCACCCCATTGCCTTCTGTTACAACACCGAAGTTATGCAAAGTGTCCGGGGTAAACAGGCGCCCCTGGCCAATGAGGGGAGAAGTAACCAAAGAACAGAAAAACAGTAAAATAGTAAGCAAGTGTTGCGGCATGATAATAAGTTTACGAGTTAGTACTTTCAAATGTAAACGATTCTGTTCATCTAAAATGGTGAATCTTAATTCATTACCAACATGCTGTTGTTCTATAAGATAAAAATTTATGATTGAAAGAATTAGTATACTGGGTTGCGGCTGGCTGGGGTTCCCCCTGGCCAAGCAATTGCTTCAAGAAGGGTATTCGGTAAAAGGATCAACCACTACCCCGGAAAAAGTAGAAAAACTGAATGAGGCCGGAATTGAAGGCAGCTTACTAACTCTGGAACCGGGCTTTACCACACTGAATCCCACCTTCCTGGAAACCGACTGCCTGCTGGTGAATATTCCTCCGGGGCGGGGCAATGACAACGTAGCCAGCTATCACCTGCAACAGTTTCGCAACCTTACCGAAGCGGTGCAAAGGGCTGGTATTGAAAGAGTAATCATGATTAGCGCTACTTCAGTTTACCCTTCCGGCGACGGTCATTACGATGAAAAAGTTAAAGGTACTCCGGCTCGCCCCAGCGGTAAGGCGCTGCTTCAGGCTGAAGACCTGGTCCGTAACACGGTGGAACACAGTATTATTATCCGCTTTTGCGGATTATTCGGTGGAGAACGGCATCCCGCCCGCTTCTTATCCGGGAAAAAGCTGGAACAACACAGCAGCAACCCGGTAAACATGATTCACCTCGAAGATTGTATCAGGATCATCACTGAGGCTATTAAACAGCAAGCCTGGGGGGAAGTATTTAACGCCTGCGCACCCCGGCACCCGGAGAGAAAAGAATTTTACGAAGCTGCATGCGGTGAACTGGAACTTCCGTTACCCTTGTTTAATAACGAACTTTCCCCGGTGAACCGAACCATTAACAGCGCTAAACTGGTTAAGAAGTTGAATTATGAATTTATTTATCCAGATCCCGTAAAAGCATTTCGAAATGCCCAATCATGAAACCGAAAGTTGCCCCCGTTGCGGAAATTCGTTTACCTGTAAAAGCGGATCTTATTTTCTTTGCGATTGTTTTTCCGTTGAAATAAGCCATGAAGCAAGAGTATACATCCAGCAGGAAGGCTACGACGATTGCCTCTGTAATACCTGCCTGCTGGAATTACAACAGGAATACGAAAAGCAGTACTCCTGATCAGTGTAGGAAGTGACGGATGCCAGTAAATACCATGGCCATACCGTGTTTATCGCAGAAATCAATACTTTCCTGGTCTCTTTTCGATCCGCCGGGCTGAAGCACAGCTGTAATGCCTGCTGCCTGGGCTACTTCCACAGAATCCTGAAAAGGAAAGAAAGCATCAGAAACCATAACGGCCCCGTTTAAATCGAAACCAAACCGGCCGGCTTTATCAATAGCCTGCTTCAGGGCATCTACCCTGGAAGTTTGCCCGACACCGCTGGCTAGCAACTGCCCATTTTTCGCCAGTACAATGGTGTTCGACTTGGTATGCTTGCAAACCTTACTGCCAAATAACATAGCTGCAATTTCCTCCCCGGTAGCTTTCCGGCTGGTTGCAACTTTCAAATCAGATTCGCTGTCGGTTTTTGCGTCGGAATCCTGCTCAATTACTCCGTTTAATAAAGTTTTAAACGTTTTTCTGGCCGTCATCGGTGCCTTCATTTTCAGTAAAATGCGGTTTTTCTTTCCTTTTAACAAGTTAAAGGCTTCCTCTTCGAAGTCGGGCGCAATTAATACTTCAAAGAAGAGCGAATGCATGGCTTTGGCAGCTTCGTGATTTACCGTGGTGTTACAGGCCAGGATGCCCCCAAAAGCAGACAGGGTATCAGCAGCAAAGGCTTTTTCGTACGCTTCTTTTACTGATTTGCCGGTAGCCATACCGCATGCGTTGGTGTGCTTAATAATGGCAAAAGCCGGATCATTCCCTTTAAATTCGCTAATAAGCCGAACGGCCGATTCTACGTCTACCAGGTTATTATAAGATAACTCCTTCCCGTTCAGTTGCTCCAGCATGGCAGAAAGATCACCGTAGTATCGGGCCTGCTGGTGCGGATTTTCCCCATAACGCAGTTCCCGGCTGGTATTTTGGCTTTCGCGGAACAGCGGGAGGTTGGCAGTCTGGTTAAAGTACTGGAAAATCTGGGTATCGTAGTGCGAACTAATCGCAAAAGCATGGGAAGCAAACCACTGGCGTTCTTCCAGAGTACTCTGAGCGCCTTTCTTTTCCAGTAAGGCCTGCAAGTCACCGTATTGCTGCTGAGCGGCAACTACCAGCACGTCGTTGTAATTTTTAGCAGCAGCCCGGATTAGGGAAATACCGCCGATATCAATTTTCTCTATAATTTCCTGGTTGCTGGCCCCTGATTGTACGGTATCTTCAAAAGGATACAGGTCAACAATAACCAGGTCGAAATTCGGTATTTTGTACTGTGCCAGCTCATCCTGGTCCTGTTGTTCACCGGTACGGTTCAGAATACCCCCGAAAACCTTGGGGTGCAGGGTTTTCACTCTTCCTCCCAGTATTGCCGGGTAGCTGGTCAGGTCTTCCACGGTTTCAACCGGAATGCCCAGTGAACGGATGTGTGCCTCGGTGCCTCCGGTAGAATACAACTCCACGTTATTTTCATGCAGCAGGGTAAAGATGGTATCCAGGTTATTCTTGTGGTAAACTGAAACCAGGGCCTTTTTAATAGTTACTTCCATAAGTTGGATTAAGATAAAAGTTGTTCAATGATTTTAGGATAATGCTGATGTTCGAGCTGTTGTACTTTCCGGGCCAGCGACTTCGGGGTGTCATCGGGTGTTACCGGGCAGGTAGCCTGGAAAACGGGCTCGCCTTCGTCGTAAAATTCATTTACCAAATGAATGGTGATGCCGCTTTCTTTATCGCCGGCAGCAATTACGGCTTCGTGAACCCGCTGCCCGTACATGCCTTTTCCCCCGTATTTGGGCAACAGGGCCGGATGAATATTGATAATTTTATCCGGAAAGGCTTCAACCACGCTTTCCGGTATTTTCAGCAGGAACCCGGCGAGTACAATGAAATCGATTTGCGAACGCACTAAATCATCCAGAATGGTCGTAGCCAGTTCCCGTCGTTTAAACAGGGTTAATGGAATATCATGATTTAAGGCATGTTGAATAACCCCGGCCCCCGGTCTGTTGCACAACACCAGCCTTACCCGGGCCGAATCATGACCAGAGAAGTGTCGGATAATTTCCAGTGCGTTGGTGCCCGTACCGGAAGCAAAAACAGCAATTTTCTTTAGCTGGGCAGGTTGAACCATGAATGTATTACTTGAAAAAAATCATGCTCAGCATCCCGCTGAGCATAATCAGCTTGGCAGCATTGCTGAGGAGTGCAAAATCGACTTTTTTATCGGCATATACCAATCGGTAAATGAACCAACTGATAGGAATAATAAGAATGATGAAATAATTGGTCAGCGTCTGGTTTTTCAACACCCCGGATAAAAAGAACAGCAGGAAAATAAAAAAGGCAATTAACAGGTAAAGCAACCGCTTGGTTTGGGCTATTCCCCAGATTACCGGCAGGGTACGGCAGCCGAACAGTTCGTCGCCCTTCGCATCTTCCATGTCTTTAATTACTTCCCGCACCAGCGAAATAGCAAAAGCAAAAGTAGCATAAACGTAAACCAGTAGCTCGTTCTCCCGGAAGTAAAGTGCCACAACAGCAATGCCCAGGCCGGTAAGGGCTGCAATAATGAAGTTTCCTATTAGCGGAAGGCGCTTCAGCTGGTTAGAATATAGCCAGAGGCTAAAAGCAGCCGTAAAGTTTATAATTCCTACTACAGTAGAAAGATAGAAACCAACACCAATGCCGATAAAATTAAAAGCAGTATGGGTAATCATGGCTACCCGGCGTTTTATGAGCTTACCAATGATTACCTGGCGGGGTTTATTGATGTAGTCAATCTTAACGTCGTAATAATCATTAATAATGTAGCCGGCTGCAGCAATAATGACTGTCGATGAACTAAGTAGGAATAATTCAGTGCTGAACAGGTACTGGTAAATTTCGTGCGCTTCCCCAACCAGGAACAGGGCCGCTAAGTACTGGGCAGCAGCCAGAATAATCAGGTTCGGTAACCGGGTAATCCTGAAAAACCCTTTAATGTAGCGTAATTGCGGTATCATTATCCCGGCGGTGTTCATCGTATAAGTAGTGCTGTATTAACTAACTGAAATGATACAAACAAAGATAGTTAATATAGAAAAGCCAATCGATATCTGTGTTCTTTTCCAGGCATACTTTATGCAAAAAACTTGGATGTATGAATTATGTTGCTTACATATGAATTGCTAAGCGATTAGCACGGTTAAAATAAGTATAATAAGTAACTGAAAAGTTATATAAACTACGTTTAGGAAATTTTTCACGAAGATATTGTTATCTTCGTATTCATTAACCAACCATTTACATGTTGAATACCAAAGAAAAGCTACAGTCATTAATGAATGAGCGCATCTTGGTGATTGATGGTGCCATGGGTACCATGATCCAGCGCTACAACCTGGAAGAAGAGGATTTTCGTAACGAAGCACTCAAGGATCATGAGCATCCGCTGAAAGGCAACAATGACCTGCTTTCCATCACCCGGCCCGATATAATTAAGGCTATCCACGGTGAATACTTTGAGGCGGGAGCCGATATTGCCGAAACTAATACCTTTAGCTCAACAACCATAGCACAGGCCGATTACCACCTGGAGCATATGGTATACGAACTGAATTACCAGTCGGCAAAAATTGCCAAAGAAGCCGCTGAAGAATACACCGCTAAAAATCCCGATAAACCCCGTTTTGTTGCCGGTTCCATGGGACCCACCAACCGAACCGCCTCCCTGTCGCCCGACGTGAATGATCCCGGCTACCGGGCGGTTACGTTCGACGAACTGGTAACCGCCTACTACGACCAGGGAAAAGCCCTGATGGAAGGTGGTGCCGACCTGCTGCTGGTAGAAACAGTATTCGATACGCTTAATGCTAAAGCAGCCCTTTTTGCCATTCAGCAGTTAAAAGAAGATCTGGATCAGGATGTCCCGGTTATGGTTTCCGGAACTATTACCGATGCCAGTGGGCGAACGCTTTCCGGCCAAACTACCGAAGCTTTCTGGAATTCTATTAGTCACGCCGACCTGTTCAGCGTCGGACTGAACTGTGCCCTCGGAGCTAAGGATGTGCTGCCGTACGTTAAAGATCTTTCCCGGGTAGCTAGTTGCTACGTATCTACCCACCCTAATGCCGGGTTACCCAATGAGTTTGGTGAATACGATCAAACACCCGATGAAATGGCTGCCGAACTGGCCGATTTCGTTAAAGAAGGCCACGTAAATATTCTGGGGGGGTGCTGCGGTACTACGCCCGAGCATATCCGGGCTATTGTAAACCTGGTTGCCGAACATAAACCCCGAACAAGTAAAGAAGAGGTGAACGCCTGATATCAGCTATTTGTTTTTCGCTAACCATAAAGAAATATTTAAAAAAATATTTATACAATGAGTACCCTTTCTGTTTCCGAAGATGTAATGAGTAAAACCCCTGTAGCGAACGTCGATAAGTTCCCCGAAATCCCCGACATGCAGCTCAGTGGACTGGAACCCCTTATTATTAATAAAAATACAGGTTTCGTTAATATAGGAGAAAGAACCAACGTAACCGGCTCCCGTAGGTTTGCCCGGCTAATTGCTAACGATCAGTACAATGAAGCCGTTGAAGTGGCCCGCGACCAGGTGGAAAACGGTGCCCAGATCATCGACATAAACGTGGACGATGGGATGATCGACGGGGTGGAGGCCATGACCCGCTTCCTCAACCTGATTGCAGCCGAGCCCGATATAGCCCGGGTGCCGTTTATGATCGACTCCTCTAAATGGGAAATCATCGAAGCCGGCCTGAAATGTACCCAGGGAAAGTGTGTGGTGAATTCTATCAGTTTAAAAGGTGGTGAAGAAGAATTCATCTACCAGGCGAAGCGCATTAAAATGTATGGCGCCGCGGTTATTATTATGGCCTTCGACGAAGATGGCCAGGCCGATAACTACGAGCGACGAATTGAAATTGCCAAGCGATCGTACGATATCCTGGTCAATAAAGTGAAGTTCCCGCCCCAGGATATTATCATGGACCTGAATATTTTCCCGGTCGGTACTGGTATGGAAGAGCATCTGCTCAATGCAATCGACTTTTTCCGCGCTACCTGCTGGGTAAGGGAAAATCTTCCCGGTGCTCACATTAGTGGTGGGGTAAGTAACGTATCGTTTTCTTTCCGGGGTAATAATCCCGTTCGGGAAGCCATGCATTCAGCCTTCCTGTACCATGGTATTCGTGCCGGTATGGATATGGGGATTGTTAACCCCAGCCTGCTGGAAGTATACGAGGATATTCCCAAGGATTTACTGGAACACGTGGAAGATGTACTGCTCAACCGCCGCGAAGATGCTACGGAACGCCTGCTCGACTTTGCCGAAAAAGTAAAAGGCGACGGCAAAACCAAAAAGAAAGATAACCTGGAGTGGCGCGAACAACCGGTGCATAAGCGGCTGGAATACGCCTTGATTAAGGGAATTGACTCCTATGCGGTAGACGACGTGGAAGAAGCTCGCCAGATGTACGATAAACCGTTGGAGGTTATCGAAGGTCCGTTGATGGACGGTATGAACGTGGTGGGCGACCTTTTCGGAGCAGGTAAAATGTTCCTTCCTCAGGTTGTTAAAAGTGCCCGGGTAATGAAGAAAGCGGTGGCCCACTTAATCCCTTTCATTGAAGAAGAAAAAAGGAAAAATGCCGCCGGTGGTGAAGCCGAAGCCAAAGGGAAAGTGCTCATGGCAACGGTAAAAGGTGACGTACACGACATTGGTAAGAACATTGTATCGGTTGTGCTGGGCTGTAATAATTATGATGTTATCGACATGGGCGTGATGCAACCGGTCGATGATATTCTGAATCGGGCCGAACAGGAACAGGTGGATGTAATTGGCCTTAGCGGACTGATTACCCCTTCGCTCGACGAAATGATTACTGTGGCTAAAGAAATGGAAAAGCGGGAAATGAATATTCCACTGTTAATTGGCGGAGCTACTACCTCCAAAATACATACCGCGGTAAAAATTGATAAGTACTATTCTGGCCCCGTAATTCACGTGCTCGACGCCTCGCGTTCGGTACCGGTAGTTTCTAGCCTGCTGAATAAAGAAGCTAAAAAGAAGTACCTGAAAGGTATTGAGGAAGAATACGACCAGATGCGCGAACGCCATGCCGGCAAAAAGCAGCGCACTACCTTCATCCCAATTACCGAAGCACGAAGGAATAAGGTGAAAACCGACTGGGAAAATTACGAAATTAGGAAACCGAAGTTTCTCGGGTTAAAAACATTCGATAGTTATCCGGTTGACGAACTGGCCAACTACATCGACTGGACGCCATTCTTTGCTACCTGGCAGTTACACGGCCGCTACCCCAAAATTCTGAACGATGAAGTAGTGGGTGAGGAAGCCACCAAATTGTTCGAAGACGCCCAGGTGATGCTAAAAAAAGTTTTAAAGGAAAAATGGATTACGGCCAAGGCTGTGATAGGACTTTTCCCGGCTAATTCCATCGACGACGATGATATTATCATTTACGACCATCATGGTGATAAAGTAAATACCGATAAGGTAGTTACCCGCCTGCATAACCTGCGCCAGCAAGCTAAAAAAGCTCCGGGCAAACCCTACATGTGCCTGTCCGACTTCGTCGCCCCGGTTGAAAGCGGCAAGGTAGATTACATTGGCGGCTTTGCAGTAAATGCAGGAATTGGCGTGGAAGAAAAAGCAAAAGAGTACGAGGCGAATAACGACGATTATTCGGCTATTATGATTAAGGCCATTGGCGACCGCCTGGCCGAAGCCTTCACTGAACGCCTGCACGAGCGGGTTCGGAAAGAGTTCTGGGGTTATGTACCCGATGAATACTTTGAAAATGATGACCTGATTGCCGAAAAATACATGGGTATTCGTCCGGCCCCTGGTTATCCGGCCTGCCCCGACCATACCGAGAAATCTACCTTGTTCGAACTGCTGGATGTAACTAATCATACCACGTTGCAACTTACCGATAGCTTCGCCATGTACCCAACAGCAGCGGTAAGCGGGTGGTATTTTGGTCACCCCGAATCCAAGTATTTCGGTATATCTAAAATCGACAGGGACCAGGTGAACGATTATGCCAAACGGAAAGGAATGGAAAAAGAAGTAGCCGAAAAGTGGCTCAAGCCGGTATTGAGCTACGAAGTAGACTAATATCGCTTTCTAGTATCTGTTTACAAAAAAGGCATCCTGATTATACAGGATGCCTTTTTTTGGTAGGTGGTACCGACGGTACCGGCGTTTATAACTGGCAGGAACAATAAAGCCCCTTCATGGGGCTTTATGCATGTTTTACAAAAACGGGGAACAGAAGTAAACAGAGGTAGTTAGCTCAGGGCTTCTTCTACTTTTTTGGCCGCGTCTTTTAGTACGATGGCTGAAGATACCTCCAGGCCAGACTCCTCAATAATTTTAGCTCCTTCTTCTGCATTGGTTCCCTGCAGGCGAACGATGATAGGTACATCAATATTTCCAATGTTTTTGTAGGCTTCAACCACCCCTTTGGCAACCCGGTCGCAGCGAACAATGCCTCCGAAAATGTTAATCAGGATGGCTTTTACGTTCGGGTCCTGCAGTATAATGCGGAACCCGGCTTCCACGGTTTGGGCGTTGGCACCCCCTCCCACATCGAGGAAGTTGGCCGGTTCACCACCCGAAAGCTTAATAATATCCATGGTAGCCATGGCCAGGCCGGCTCCGTTTACCATACAGCCTACGTTTCCGTCGAGTTTCACGTAATTCAGGTCGTACTTACCGGCTTCTACTTCTAGAGGATCCTCTTCGGTAATGTCGCGCATTTCAGCTAATTCGGGATGACGGTACAGCGCGTTATCGTCCAGGTTTACTTTGGCATCTACAGCCAGGATTTTATCGTCGGATGTTTGCAGGGTCGGGTTAATTTCCAGTAGCGAGCAGTCAGAGGCTACGTAGGCATCGTACAGTTTGGTAAGATATTTTACCATTTCCTTAAAAGCTTTTCCCTGCAAGTTCAGGGAAAAGGCAATCTTACGGGCCTGGAAGCCCTGCAATCCAATCCTCGGATCAATCCATTCTTTAACAATCTTCTCCGGAGTTTTTTCAGCAACTTCCTCAATATCAACTCCACCTTCGGTAGATGCCATGATTACGTTGCACTCACGGGCGCGGTCGAGCAGAATGCTGACGTAAAATTCTTTGGGTTCGTGCTCGCCAGGGTAGTATACGTCTTCGGCAATCAGCACCTTGTGTACCTTCTTACCTTCCGGGCCGGTTTGGTGGGTTACCAGTTGCATGCCCAGGATCTGCTTGGCCAGGTTTTTTACCTCATCGCGTTGTTTGGCCAGTTTAACGCCACCGCCTTTTCCACGGCCACCGGCATGAATCTGGGCTTTTACAACAAAAAGCTTTGTTCCTGTTTCAGATTCCAGTTGTTTTGCTGCTTCCAATGCCGATTCGGGAGTATCTGCAACGATCCCGCTGGCAATGGGCACACCGTGCTTCTTTAATATGTCTTTGGCCTGGTATTCGTGAATATTCATGCTATACAAGTTTAGGTCAAAAGTGTTTATATCAGGGCTTAATATTAAACCAAAAATTACGAAAATGCTAAAGGCAAAGCAGGTAGAAAAGGCATACGGACAACTTCCTGTATTAAAAGGGATAAATCTTCAGGTAGAAGAAGGGGAAATTGTATCCATTGTAGGGGCTTCCGGGGCCGGGAAAAGTACGTTACTTCATATCCTGGGTACGCTCGACGAGCCCGACAACGGAGAAGTATGGATTGGTGAAGAAAATATTACCCGGCTCAGGGGCAACCAGCTGGCGGCATTCCGCAACACCCACATCGGTTTTATTTTCCAGTTTCATAACCTGCTGCCGGAATTTACCGCAATAGAAAATATTTGCATTCCAGCCTATATTCACGGACGCGATTCGGAGGAAAAGGTGCAGGAATCGGCCAGGGAATTGATGGAATTTCTCCGAATCGATCACCGGGCCAACCACAAGCCAAACGAATTATCGGGTGGGGAACAGCAGCGTACAGCAGTGGCCCGGGCGCTGATTAACCGGCCCAAACTTATTTTTGCCGATGAGCCCAGCGGGAACCTGGACTCTACCAATGCTTCGGAACTACACAAACTGTTTTTCCAGCTTCGCGATACCTACCGGCAGTCGTTTATTATTGTAACCCACAACGAAGAACTGGCGAACATGGCCGACCGCAAAGTGGAAATCAAAGACGGCCACATCGTAGGGGAGAAAGAATTGTAGCGTGCCCTCACCCAAATTAAAGGATTTAGCGATAATAAAATCCAGAATAGTTAGGGGAAAAGGTAAGTGAGGTTAGGCATCTGCCTTCACTTTTTTAATCATTTCCTTGATGTGCTTTTCGGCGGCGAACATATTTTCGTAAGCCGCCACGATGCGTCGTTCCGGGTCTAGTAAATAGGTAATCCGGCGGTTTACTCCCATTAAAGGGATGCTTGCTTTATACAGTTTGGCCACTCTACCGTCTTCATCGGCCAGTAAATCGAATGGTAACTGGTGCTCTTTTTTAAAACGTTCGTGTGTTTTCAGGCTGTCGCGGCTAATGCCATATACGGGTACGTCCAGTTCACGAAATATGGCAAACGAATCGCGGAATTCGCAGGCCTGTGCAGTGCAGCCCGGGGTGAAATCTTTCGGATAGAAATATAAAATACACGTTTTCCCGGCAACGTGCTCCGACAGCTTAAAGGTTTCTCCACCGGTAGAAGGCAAACTAAAATCGGGCGCTTTGGTATTTTCTTTTAAAGGCATAGGTTCAGCTGAATTTTGATTGTACCATTTTACCAACCAACTTTGAATAGAATTAGTTGCTGGCATGGGTGTAAGTAGCAGGTAGGCAAAAAAACACGATATAAATGGCGTTAAAATTGCACATAATATAGCCAATAATTTTTTACTGAAATTCCCTTACACGGTATTATGGATAACAGAGGCAAATTAATATTGCTGGTTGAAGATGAGCCCCGGCTCAGAACCTTGCTGGCCAAGATTCTTAGCCTGGAAGGCAATAAGGTAATTGAAGCCGGCGACGTAGCCACAGCCCAGGATATACTGAAAAACGAAAATGTGTACGTGGTAGTAACTGATGTGAAACTACCCGATATGAACGGCATTGAGTTTACCCGGAAAATAAAGGGCGAAATGCCCATGCTGGAGGTTATTGTGCTAACCGCTTATGGCAACATTAAAGACGGCGTGAAGGCCATGAAATTAGGAGCTTTCGATTACCTGACCAAAGGCGATGGTGACGAAAAGCTGCCCCTCATCGTGAGCAAGGCGCTCGATAAGGCTTCGCTAAACCGGCAGGTGCAGGAAATGGAGTTTCGCCTGGAATCGAAATCGAGCTTTGCCAAAATTATCGGAAAATCGGCCGCTGTGCAGCACATGATGGAAATGGCTCAAAAGGTAGCGGTTACCGACACTACTGTGCTTTTGCAGGGCGAAACCGGTACCGGGAAAGAATTAATCGCCGAGGCCATTCACCTGGCCAGTCGGCGAAGAAAGGGGCCGTTTATCGTAATCAACTGCGCGGCCATCCCCAAAGATTTACAGGAATCAGAGCTGTTCGGGCACAAGCGGGGATCTTTTACCGGTGCGGCCAGCGATAAGAAAGGCTACCTGGAAGTGGCCGACCGGGGCACCATTATGCTGGACGAACTCGGGGAAATGAGCCCCGATTTACAGGCCAAGCTGTTACGAGCCCTCGAGAATAAAGTGATCCACCGGGTAGGAGATACATCGCCTATTCCGATTGATATCCGTATTATTGCTGCCACCAACCGCAACCTGAACGTAGATAATTCGGAATTCCGAAAAGATCTGTACTACCGATTAAGCACCTTCGCTATTCATTTACCTTCCCTGCGGGAACGCAGTGATGACGTGCAGATGCTGGCCATACATTTCCTGAAGGAATCGTGCGAAAAAACAGGTAAGAAAGTGGAAGCCATTAGCCCGGAAGTGCTGAAAATGCTGCGCACCTATTCCTGGCCGGGAAACATCAGGGAACTGAAAAATGTAATTGAACGAGCAGTTATCCTGGCCGATCAGACTGAAATTACTCCCGGTTTACTTCCTGCCGAGTTCAACGGGCAACGGGAATCTGCAACCCCGGCTTACACACCTACTGAAACCCAAATTACAGAGCTGCCAAACAGCGACGCCGTTAACCTGAAAACAGTGGAACAGCAGCATATTTTACGGGTGCTGAAAATGGTTAACGGTAATAAATCGGAAGCTGCCAAGCGGCTCGATATCGGGCTGGCTACGCTTTACCGTAAGCTGAAAGAGTACAACATGGACTAGTTCTTTTATCAAATTGATAATTTTTTCCTGATTCAAATTGAAACGTGTAGCATAACCTGCTAACGACAGAAAAAAATATTGCCCTTTAAAAGCATAGGATAGCCTAAAAAAAGTACAAAAAGATATTCACTTATTTTTTTGTATCTTATTAAGAGGTATTTAGACCAATTATTGAATGGCAAAGCCAAACCACATGCAAAATAACATGAGAATCAGGACGCAGATTATTGTGGGCTTTCTTTTTGTAATGGTGTTCACCTTAATGTTGGCAGCGGTATCGGTCTACTACCTGGGTAACCTGGGGAAGTCTTCTACCGAAGTGCTCGAACAAAACCATCGGTCAATTAAAGCAGCGGAAGAGGTTATTGTATCCCTGTCAAAGCTCGATCAGTTGCTTTCAAAAATTTGCCTGGGCAGCAATTACAACGATTCTTCGCTCTACCAGATCCTGGATAACGAACAGGCTATCCTGGAGAAAAACCTGAAAGTGTGTAAACAGTATGTATCGGAGGCCGGCGAACAACAACTGGTTTACCGACTGGGCTACGAGTACAGTAACTATCGCGTAAATATGGCTACCTTCGAGGAAACCATTGATCCTGCCGGACTTTATTTTGCCGTGCTGCAACGGCAAAACGAAATTCTGCGCGACTTGTGCGCCAATTTAATTGATATCAACCACGATGCCCTGAGCCGGAAAGACCAGGCCACGCAGGGCCTGTACTTCGAATCGAAAGTAATTATCTTCGTCATTACCGTACTGGTACTCATGTGTGTGGGCTGGGCCACCTGGAAAATACCGAACCTTATTGTGCAGCCACTGGCCGAGTTTACCGAAAAAATTCAGCGCATTGCCGAAGGAGATTACGACCAGCGCATTACCATTACTTCCAGCACGGAGCTCAGCCAATTGTCGTTTGCCTTCAACACCATGTCGGAGCAGCTAAAAGAATACGAACGGCTGAATATTAAGCAGATTCACGCCCAAAAAAGCCGGCTGGAATCGGTAATGAAAAGCCTGAGCGATGGCATGCTTATTCTCGATGAAAGCCGGGAAGTGATTCTGGCCAACGCCAGCCTGGCCCAGATTACCGGTTTGCAGGAACAGGAGATGATCGGGAATAAAGCCGTTGAACTGGCCCTGCACAACGATGTGATGCGTGAAATCGTGGCAGCTATCCAGGAAAACGAACGCAAAGAATCGGACAGGGCGCCTCAAAATTTCTTAAAGGTAGACAGCGGAAACAAGAACGCTTTTTATGCTAAGGAAATTTACCGGGTGATGGACGTAGAAGGAGAATCGCCCAGTTCGTTGGGGTATATCGTTATCCTGAAAGACATTACCAACTTCATTGAATCGGACGAAGCCAAAACTAATTTCATCGCCGTGGTTTCGCACGAACTGAAAACCCCCCTTTCTGCCCTGAAAATGAGCCTGATGCTGTTACAGGACAACCGCATTGGTAACATGAACACCGAGCAGGAACGCATTACTGAATCCATGCGAATGGAAGTGCAACGCCTGGTAAATATGGTAACCGAATTACTCGACATATCGAGGGTTGAACAGGGCAAAATTAATATGGAGCGGTCGCTGATTGGCCCCCAAGAACTGATAAGCTATTCCGTTGCCCCCGTAAAAGAGAAATTTCGAAATAAAAAGGTTAAGCTCATCACCGATGTTCCTTCTTCCCTGCCGGAAGTATTCATCGACCCGGAGAAAATATCCTGGGTGCTGATTAACTTCTTAAATAATGCCCTGCGCTATTCGCAAGCCGGAAAGGAGGTAACGCTTTCGGTTCGCAAACTGGAGCACGCTGTAGAATTTGCGGTTACCGACGAAGGTCCGGGTATTAATGAGGAAGATCAGGAGCGTATATTCGATAAATTCGTGCAACTAAACAACGCCCGCAAGAAAGAGAAGAACAGCCTGGGGCTGGGACTGGCAATATCGAAGGAAGTAGTGGAAATCCACGGTGGACGAATCGGGGTCGATAGTACTTATACAAAAGGCAGCCGTTTCTTTTTCCGGATTCCGCTTATCGAAGACCAGGAAGAAAACAAAGCGCTTCAGGTTCCGCTGCCGTTGAATAAAGGAACCTTGCCCGAACCGGCTCACCGGGAAAGCTAGTAACCGCAATACTTCAGGGGCTGCAACTCCCCCGTAACAACTTACCTGCTTTTGCGTGTTAACTTACTATTGCAGGTAGTAAATTAGTATTATGGTAATTAGTGCAGGCGTGCGATTTATGATTCTGGCGGGAATTCTATTTTCCAGTATGAACGTGCTGGTTAAACTGTTGCCAAACATTCCGGCCGTGGAACTGGTATTTTTTCGCTCACTTATTTCTTTTGTTGTTTCTTTTTCCATACTCCGTATTAAACGAATTAATCCCTGGGGAACCCATAAGGGCCTTTTGCTTTCGCGAGGGCTGGTAGGTGCAGTAGCCCTGATAACTTACTTTTACCTGCTGCAGGAAATCCCCCTGGCTACGGCCACGACCCTTCAGTTTATTACCCCTATTTTTACCGCTGCCCTCGGCATTATTTTTATCAAAGAAAAAGTAAAACCATTGCAGTGGCTGTTCTTCGGTGTATCCTTCCTGGGCGTGCTGGTTACCAATGGTTTCGACACCCGGATCAGCTGGGTTCACATTGGAATGGGATTACTTGCTGCTGCCTTTGCAGGAGGAGCGTACACCATTATCCGTAAACTGAATACCCGTGAGCACCCGCTGGTCATTGTATTGTACTTCCCGCTGATCACCCTGCCCCTTACCGGTGTAATCAGTTGGTTTTACTGGGTAATGCCGCAAGGTATTGAATGGTTAATCCTGCTGGGAATCGGTTTGCTTACCCAGTTTGCCCAGTTATTCATGACCAAAGCTTACCAATCCGATGAACTGAGTAAAATTGCTAACCTGAAATACCTGAGCCTGCTGTACGCGTTAGTGTATGGTTATTTTATTTTTGGGGAAACTTATGCATTTACCTCTTACCTGGGTATGCTGCTGGTGGTAGTAGGTGTAAGTGCTAACGTATGGATAAAATCAAAGAAAAAGCAGGCGAAAGTAGCCGGGTAATGCATGATGCGTTTTAATTTGTTAAGTAAGGATTTGAAAAGCAATGCCCGCTGTGGTAAAATTACCACGGGCCACGGAGAAATTCATACCCCCATATTTATGCCGGTAGGCACCCGGGGAACAGTTAAAGCCGTACACCAGTACGAATTACAGCACGCTATCCAGGCAGAAATTATACTGGGAAATACCTACCACCTGTACCTCCGGCCCGGACTCGATATCCTGGAAAAAGCCGGTGGCCTGCACCAGTTCAACGGCTGGAACTTTCCCATCCTTACCGACAGTGGAGGATACCAGGTGTATTCACTCGCCGATAAAAGGAAAATAACTGAAGAAGGTGTTACTTTCCAGTCGCACATCGACGGTTCTTATCATCTTTTTACCCCGGAGAATGTAATGGATATTCAGCGCACTATCGGGGCCGATATTATCATGGCCTTTGATGAATGCCCTCCCTACCCGTGCAATTACAACTACGCCAAAGATTCCATGCACCTGACCCATCGCTGGCTGGATCGCTGTACAGCACGGTTCGGTGAAACCACTGGCAAATATGGCTATGAGCAAACCCTGTTTCCCATTGTGCAGGGCAGTGTTTATCCCGATTTACGGGAGCAATCGGCTGAATACGTTGCCGGGAAGAATTGTGCCGGAAACGCCATTGGCGGACTATCAGTAGGCGAGCCAGCAGAAAACATGTACGAAACCACGGCCCAGGTTTGCAACATACTGCCATCCGATAAACCCCGCTACCTGATGGGGGTTGGTACACCGGAAAATATCCTGGAGTGTATCGCCCTGGGAGTTGATATGTTCGATTGCGTTATGCCTACCCGAAACGCCCGAAACGGGATGCTGTATACTTCGCAGGGCATTATTAATATTCGGAATAAAAAGTGGGAAGCTGACTTTTCAGTTATTGACCCGGCACTGGATTTATATTCCGGGGTAAAATATACGAAAGCTTACCTGCGCCACCTGGTTCATAACAATGAAATGCTCGGTGGGCAGATTGCCAGTATACAAAACCTGGGTTTTTACCTCTGGATGATTGCACAGGCGCGCATCCACATACAAAATGGTAACTTTGCCCGTTGGAAGAATGAGGTAATACCTACCTTTATGCAACGACTGTAGCAGCAGCGGTTTCCAGAGCTAGTAAGAAGAAAGGGGAGAATATATGCTAAAGAAGTTAGATTGGTACGTTATCCGGATGTTCCTTACCACTTTTGTTTTTGTGGTATTGTGCCTGGTAGCTATTATTTCCATTATCGACTTTACAGAAAAGAACGATGACTTTATAGAAAAGAATGTTAGTAAGGAACAGATCTTCAACTACTTCATCAACTTCATTCCCTACATCGTTAACCTGTTAACTCCCATTACGGTATTCATTGCCACAGTTTTTGTTACCTCCCGGATGGCCAGTCGTTCAGAAATTATTGCTGCCCTGGCGGCAGGAATCAGCTTCCGCCGGTTCATGGTCCCTTTCCTGGTCGGGGCCAGCGTTATTGCTGTACTTAGCTTTTTACTAAACGGGTGGGTAATTCCCGATTCTAACAAAGAACGAATTGCCTTTGAAGTAGCCTACATTCGCAAGCCTTTCTACTTCAATGAGCGGGATGTGCACATTAAAGTCAGCGAGAACGACTACGCCTACCTGGAAAGTTATAACAACAATGCCGACATCGGCTACCGATTTACCCTGGAAACCATAAAAGGAAATGAACTGAAAGAAAAGCTATCGGCCCGCCGCATTGAATGGGATTCTGCCAATAGCAAGTGGCGCCTCAGGCGCTGGAAAAAACACACGTTCAATAACCTGGAAGAATCTTTCGACAGTGGAAATATCCTCGATACCACGCTGGCCCTGCATCCCGATGATTTCGGTAGTAACTTCCGCGCTTACGAAACCTTAACCATGCCAGAGTTGAACCAACACATTACTAAACTGCGTTCACGCGGTGCCGACGACATCCTGTTTTTCGTGGTAGAAAAATACATCCGCTACATGACCCCCTTCACGGTATTAATCCTGACTTTTATCGGGGTAATCATGTCGAGCCGCAAAACCCGTGGAGGTTCGGGGTTCCTTATTGCACTGGGCTTTATGATTGCTTTCGTGTTTATCATTTTCTTCATTCTGTCCAGGAGTACGGCCGAGGTGGGCTCAATGAATCCGCTGCTTGCCGTTTGGTTACCAAACATCATATTCAGTGGCATAGCCCTGCTGTTGTACCGCTACGTACCTCGATAAGCTGTTTTCTATCATTAGCCGGGTATCCGCTCATTAAATTTGAGGAAAGTAAAAAGCTGCCGGGTAGTTATGTGTTCGCTCTATTGATTAAGTAAGTAAGCATTTTTCAGCAAATAGAATCCAACTCACCCGGCAGCAGTATTCGTGGGCTAGTTAGTGAATGGGGTTAAATTCAGTATTTGCTTCAACGGAGACATCAGGGGGTGTGATCTCCTACTTGTTATCAGGTTAATTGCGCTTTAACGATGAATCCAGAAAAAAGTGTTTGAACAAAGCTTAACCGCTTGCAAACACTTTTTTTCTTGTAGATTGAGTTAAATACAGCTTCAAAACTAAGTAAATACACTTAATATTCAAAAAAAATATTACTTCATATTGAAAGAATACAAGCCTTTAGATAAGGCAGGGAAATTACAAGAAGAAACCGATCACTTCCTGCTCGTCTAAATCAGTAAATTAGAAATCGATGGTTAGTTAAGGTTTAAAAGCTGCTGTAACCAGTTTTCAAGCGGAGTTAACGGCAGGATGTAGTAAATAGCCAGGTAACTGCAAAAAATCAGGATAACCAGGCTAAGCAGGGGGCGGAAGTGAGTTTTCCAGCACGAACTGTTGAATAGCCCGAACAAGTTGAATAATGGGTCCTGTGGGTTATGCCGGGTATTTTCGTTGTTCTTTTGGGTTTTCATAGTCAGGATCATTAGGTGAACTACTCAGTTAGCTGGTGAATAAATAACCTGGCAAGTTGCACCAACAGCCGTTAGTTTTTATGGCCGGTATTGATTAGACCCTCGAAAATTCAAATGGTTACACCGGGTTCAATAAAAATTTTTTAGCCTGCAGGCGAAATACTCATTACACTACAGGAATTCCCGTACGGCTTTAATCACTGCATCGGTATGGCTGCGATGCGGCACGTGGCCTGCCGACGGAATCATAAAAGAACTGGCAGGGCCAGTAACGGCGTTTACAATGGCCGATACCTGTTTTTCGGAACCGTATTCATCATTGGCACCCTGAATAACCAGTACGGGACACTGAATATCGGGCAACAAATATTCTACGTTCCAGGCGTAAAACCAGTCGGAAGTCCAGGTATTGGCCCAGGCGTAAAATAAAGTATCGGTTTTGGCCCCGTGATAGCGCTCAAGTTTAGTAGCGAGGTCGTTATGTTCGTACTGCTGAACAGCCTGTTTAATTGCGCTTACGGTAATATCTTCCACAAAAACGTGGGCAGCTTCGGCAACTACTGCCCGAATCCGGGCAGGGTATTTAGCTGCGGCAATCAGGGCAATAGATCCACCGTCGCTATGACCAAAAAGAATAGCTCGTCTTATGCCACGGTAATCCATTAAAGCAATTAAGCTATCTGCTTCTTCTTCCAGGTAACGAAGGGTTCTTGAATTGGTAAGTGGAATAGACATACCGTGCCCCTGCCGGTCGTACACCACTCCGTTTAACGACAATGCCCGGCAAAGTTGTTCGGGAAACCCACGCCACAGGGTAGTACAGCCCAGGGAGTCGTGTAAAAAGATTATCGTTTCTTCTTCGGGATGAACAGTAATGCGGGAACAAGCCAATTGATCGGGACTAATCATACATTGAATAATTAGCTAGTGAGGTAAATGTCTGTAGAGCGGTACATGATCTACATACTAGTTAAACAAGACGCTTTTACAAAAAAGGTAGCGGTGGATAAAGAAACGGGCAATTACACATTTTTCTGCTTTTTCCATATCTTATTGACCCAAAGGTTAGGTAACTTTTTTAAAAGGGAAAGATGCAGTTCATTGAGGAGATACACTGTTTTGGGGTTGGATATAAAAAAGGCTTCAAAATAAAGGTTTAAGGACGTACTACTCTTACCTTTCTGTACTCTTCATATTCTCTAGTTAAAAGAGGTAGGTTTTTATTTGGAGTGATCTAAGTAAGTATACAAATCTCTATCAACTTTAACCCGGTACAAATCTTGATATGGAAAGTAACCACATTTGGTTTAAAGATAACCTCCTGTTGAGCTAAAAAACTAACTAGTTCAACAAAGAGGTTTTCTATTTAGAGTATATCACACGAATAACTTGAGAGCTAACTTTTCGCTCGCTGCGTACTAGTTAACGATACTTGTGATATTAATTCAGTTGTCGTCAGGCTCTTTTTATGAAATATGATTCATAATGTTAAGCACATTTTTTCTGTTTTTTCCCCAATCAATAATTTGAGTAGCTAATCTACATCTGCTTGATATGCTAACAATATCATTAGAAAGGAATTTTACCTCTATGATTTCGCCCCACGACCAAAATGATGTTTTTGTTTTTGCCTTAATGGTGTTAGGATCACCATTATTAATCATCATTTTGTATCCTTTATTGTTAAAATAATCATTCAAGTTATTATGGATATCCTCTCTAGGTCTAGTTATATT
>CAZIWJ010000028.1:0-23323 GCA_964542855.1 uncultured Roseivirgaceae bacterium | reverse complement strand
TTTCTCCGCAATAAGTTATGTGCGTTGTGAGGCGCTGTTTTTTCTTCTTTTACTTTTGTCTTTTTAGATTGTATTATCTCTTTTCAAGACGTCGGTTTATACGCGGCTTCGAAGAGTTTACACGCGAACCCGATCGGTTTATACCTGCGCTTTACTATTGTGTTTTTTTAAGTTTTTTTGTCTCTTTTCAAGACGTCGGCTTATACGCGGCTTCGAAGAGTTTATACGCGAACCCGATCGGTTTGTACCTGCACTGAATCATTGTGTTTTTTTAAGTTTTTTTGTCTCTTTTCAAGACATCGGTTTATACGCGGCTTCCGGGAGTTTATACGCGAACCCGATCGGTTTATACCTGCGCTGAATCGTTGTGTTTTTTTAAGTTTTTTTGTCTCTTTTCAAGACGTCGGCTTATACGCGGCTTCCGGGAGTTTATACGCGGACCCGATCGGTTTGTATTTGCCCTTTTTACTTTTACCCAACAACTTCTTTTTTTAACCCGGCGGTTTCCTTTTTAAACCTACTTTCCCAATTTGGGAATATGCCTTAGAAAAGTGCAATAAAAAAAATTTTGCTCGGTCATTCAGTGGGCTACCTGGCTCCTATACTTGTCATAAGCTTTCTGATGAGCAGGAAGCATTATTTATCACTTTAAATTTTGTTTATTATGACAACAAATGTTGCCAATTTCCACCGCATGTTTATCCGCGTACAGGGTGTGCTGAACGAACATGCCCCCGCCTGGGAGAACCACCCGTTTATCTCCGGCGAGAAAACCGCCCTCGATGCTATTATCGGGCAAATGGAAGCCCACAGCCTTCGCCTCAACCAGGGTAAAACGGGCGACGTTCGAAAAAAGGCCCGTGTTCACAAAGAGCTGCAAAACCGCATCATCGAACTGCAGGGCTACCTGCTTATTCATGCCGCAGCCACGAGCAACGAAAACCTGGCTGAAAAAATCGGCAGAAAGCGGTCGGCCATATATGCCGTTCGAAAAGAAGCGGTTTTTGTTACGTTTGCCCGAACGGTGGTGGCTGAAGCCAGTTTGCACGTTGATATGCTGGCCGGGTTTAACTTCACCGCTGAAGACTTGCAGGCCGTGCAGGACCTAACCACAACCTTCAGTGAACTGGTAGCGCAGCCCCAGGTGAGCCGGCATAACCTGAACGCCATTAAGCAGGAACTGGAAAAGGCCCGAAAGGACGGCAGCCAGCTGCTTCGTAACCGGCTCGACCCGGCCATGTTTTCGTTCAAACTGAACGAAAGCGAGTTCTATTATGCTTACCGTCAGGCCCGTACGCTTATTAACCGCCCGGCTCGTTTTCAAACCGAAGAACCGGGTGAAGCGGGGCAATAGCGTAAACGCAGTTTACAGCCCCTACATTAAATAGCGGTTCAGTGCAATAAAGGATGGCTTTGAGGGAAAAATGATCAATAAACCCCGGAAATTATTCAATGTTTAGTCAGCTTGAATTATATTTAAATTGATCTTTCCCAAAAGGTTATCCTTTATTTATTTACAACACACTTACTCACCTTATGGCTGTTACTAAAGATGTGCTGCTTCGGTATACGATTATCGACAAGTGCCTGCGCAACAAGCAAAAACCCTATCCTACTATGGCCGAAATCCAGGAAGCCCTGCAGGCGGTGGGCTGCGTTTCGGTAACCACCATTAAGCGCGACCTGGAAGCCATGCGGCACGACGGGGAACTGAACCTCCGGGCTCCGATTGCCTATTGTGCCCGCAACCGGGGATATTATTACACCCAGCCCGATTACAGCATACACACCCTGCAACTGAAAGAACAACACCGGCAGTCGCTGGCATTCCTGCAACAGGTGCTGGCGCATTACCAGAACAACCCACTCATTAAGCCCTACCTGAATTTACAGCAACAGTTGCTGAAAAATCAGGCGGCCTCACTTCCCAACTACCTGGTTGTTCAGCCGGAAAGTAAACCAGAAATTACCGGGAACGAATACTTCCCCTTTTTAAAAACGAATGCCGAGGGCCGGCAACCCATTCAGCTTACTTACAGCCGGTTTACCAAAAAACCGGTTGAACCCACCACGCACCTGTTTCACCCGTACATCCTGAAAGAGTATAAACACCGCTGGTATACCATCGGCTACTCAACTACCCGAAAACGCATGGCGACCTTTGCCCTGGAGCGCATTGTGCGGGTAGAGAAAGACCCGGTTACGCCTTATTTTCGTCACCCGAAATTTAACGCCTTAACTTACCATGAGCATGCCATTGGCATATCGGCCAACCCGCTGGCCGAACCCATGGAGGTTCGTTTAAAGTTTACCCCGCAACAGGCCCGTTACGTGAAATCGGTGCCGCTGCACAAAAC
Organism: uncultured Roseivirgaceae bacterium; assembly: GCA_964542855.1. Taxonomy (GTDB): domain Bacteria; phylum Bacteroidota; class Bacteroidia; order Cytophagales; family Cyclobacteriaceae; genus CAZIWJ01. The sequence goes on along the minus strand of CAZIWJ010000028.1, from coordinate 20,966 downwards.
CCAGCGGCTCATCGGGGAAGACGAAACCGGCAGTACTTTTGAAATCCGGGTAACTATGAGTTACGAGTTGGTGCAGCTTATCGTGAGCCACGGGTACAAAGTAAAGGTGGTATCGCCCGTGAAACTGGCGAAAACAGTATACGAGGTACACAGGAAAGCGATGGAATTATACCGGCAGGATTTTGAAGAGTAGGGGCAGGGGGTTGTCATGCCCGTATGTATTGTGCCACCCCCCGTGGATGTTGGATAATGGTTAATAATGGTTAGGGGCTCAGGGCTTTTTGGGCCTGTTGCAGGTGGCGTTGGTTGTGGTATACCAGCACGCGAAGTAGGTCGCCCAGCTTTAATTTAATGAGCCGGGTAATGCTCGTGCCCGCCCGGGTTTTTTCCAGGTTAACCTTTCTGGCCTGCTCCAGCACTTTCAGGGTTTCTTCCTGGTGGGTAATAAATTGCCGCAGCGTGCTTTTATCCAGTTTGGTTCCCGACGGGTTTTTATCGGGAGGGGCCGGCATTTTAGTTATATTTTCTCCCGGCCGCACCAGGTTGGCAAAGTAATTTCCGAACCAACCGCTCGTAAACTGTTCACTTCGGGCGTGCGGGCTACGGTGAATCCGGGCTTTGAATTCAGTAAGGTAAAATTCGCTGAACCTGTTCAGGTGTTCCATGCACTCGAGCGCACTCCAGCTTCCGGCACCAGGCTTGCGGTTCAGGTATTCCAGCGGCAGGCTGTTTAGTTGCTCCGCTTCCTGTTTTACCTTTTCGGTTCGCTGCACCAGGTCGTTAATAAGGGCTTCGCTAGTGGTTTTCATTCCTTAACGAGTTTACCGAAGAACCACACCCGTTCTCCTTCCTTTATGTTTACGTATCTGCTAAAACCTTACACCTGTCTTTATTATACCTAATATAATGCTTATCAGATTTATCTCTCTTCTAACTGCGTAATATCCACTAAATCAGTAGGTCGCACATCATTTTTGCTAACGGGTTTAACCCATCGCCTCCTTATTTCTTGCTTTTTACAACAGAAGGCACATTGAATTTTTACCTCCCGGTACTCCGCTTATATCTTATTTGCCCCGGCAGCTGTTTAAGTAAGTAGATATTATCGTTTTACAAACTAACATACGAACTAATTCACCATGGGTAAACAGGAACCAGAACGTTCATTAACTGCAACGGCTCCCAAATCGGGGTCAGCCGGGTTTTTCGATCGCTTGCGTTTCGGTTTACAGCGTAAGGCATGGTACGCCGATTTTATCAGTGCCCACCAGGTGCCGCGCATGCACGACCTGATGCACCACAGCGATGCCATTCACCTGGAGCTGGAAAATAAAGTCCATTATTTTCAGCGCCTCACCTTTGCCACCGCCGATGAGTTACAGCAGGCGCAGGGTAGTGCCAGTTACAACGGAAGCAAGCTGGGCACGCACAGTGCGCACCAGATCCTGATTTACAAGCATTACCTGGAAGATTACCTGGCACAGCCCGTTCCGGTGCGCATGATTCACCATTTTTATTACAACCAACTGGCTTTCAATACCCTTGTATTTCCCCGGGTTATTCAGCGAGAATCGCTGGAGCGGGTGCTACCCCTGCCGATAGAAACAATTCGGAACCAGCGGGGACCGATTATTTTATCGGACACCACCCACCAGCTGATTATAGAAACCCGTCCGGCGTTGCAAATCAGTTGTTTACGGCCCGAGTTCTTTTCGGCCCTTTACCACCAGACCGAACTTACCGAAGCCTAACCATCCTACCCGTATTTCAGCACCGGAAGAACCATTAACAGGGTAGTGCTCTCGAAGATGGAAAAGCCTGAGGTTATTACCGTTCATCGGGGTATCGGGGTTAATCGTGTTTTAAAGAAGTTACAAACCGCGAACCATGGCTTTAACCAGCGTTTAAAGCCGGGAGGAGATTTTTATGCTGTGCGCTGCTAAACATCCGCTGCACGTTTCCGCATAATTATTAACTTACCCATACTTTTTAATATTTCCTTTATGAGTAAATTTTTCTTGAATACCCTTATCTGCCTGGCCGGGTTCTTCCAGGCTGCTGTTGCCCAGGTAAATCCGTTTATTTCGGTTAATGAGCCCCGCTTCCTCATTACCGACGTGGAACTGATCGACGGTACCGGTTCTGCTGTTCAGCAAAACGTAAACGTGTTAGTAGAAAACGGGCAAATTGCTGCGCTGGGCGTTAACATGGCTTTGCCCGACAACGAGGAAGTTCCCGTAATTAACGGGTCGGGCAAAACCCTGATTCCCGGGCTGGTAATGCTGCACGAGCATATTTTTTACACCAAGACTTTTGAAGGGGGGTTTAATGTGGTGAACATGAGCAATACCTTTCCGCGCATGTACCTGGCCGGGGGCGTAACCACCATGCGCACCGCCGGCAGCGTTTCGCCCCATACCGATTTAAATATTCAGCGCCGGGTGAGAAGCGGGGCCCAGGTAGGACCGAAGATGGATGTAACCGGCCCTTTTATTGAACGGGCCGGGCTGGACATTCCGCAGTTACCCATCCTTCCCGACAGCGTATCGGCCGGGGAAACCACCGCTTACTGGGCGCAGATGGGCTGCACATCCTTTAAAGTGTATAATTATCTCACCCAGGATGACCTGGGGGAAGTAGTAGCCGAAGCGCACAAAGCCGGCTACAAGGTAACCGGCCACTTGTGCTCCATCAGCTATCGGGAGGCTGCTGAAACTGGTATCGATAACCTGGAACATGGCTTTACCCAGGCCAGCGATTTTATTCCCGGACGGAAACCCAACGAATGCGATCCGTTTCAACGGGCCCGGTCGCTGGATCAGCTAAGCTACGATTCGCCAGAAATGAAGGAATTAATGGAGTTTTTAATCGAAAAAGAGGTAGCCGTTACCACCACCCCGGCCGTATTCGCCCCGGTTAAAGGCTACGAGGCCGTGCTGGGTGGGGGAGAAGCCGCCCTGAACCCGGAAATACTGGGAAAGGTGCAGGAACGTTACATCCGGTCGCTTAACTACGATTCTATTCTCAATGCCCGCTACCAGAAAGAGCTGCATTTTATTAAGCAGTTTTACGACATGGGCGGTAACCTGGTGGTGGGTACCGATCCTACCGGCTCGGGACGCACCCTGGCCGGTTATGCTAACCTGTGGACGCTGGAAAGCCTGGCCGAAGCCGGATTTACGCTGGAAGAAATTGTAATGCTATGCACCTCGAGGGGAGCGAAATACCTGGAGCGATTCAACACGGTGGGGAGCATTGAACCGGGCAAAGCCGCCGACCTGGTGTTAATTAACGGGCTGCTGAGCGAGGATATTCAGCACATTAGGAAAGTGGAAACCGTTTTCAAGGATGGCGTTGGGTATGATTCCGAACGGATTTTTAAATCAGTGGAAGGTAAGGTAGGGTTGTATTGAAGTTACCGGCACGAGTAAATAAATACCCGTACCAGTTCATTTTTCAATTTATGTTAACCCGTACTAATTAGTTGTTACTGATATCCACCACAATTTCTCCTTTAACTTCAATAGTTAAAGAATTGATGTCGAAATTAAGGGTGGGATCGGGGTTTCCGTCGTTGTCGAGGGCAACTATACTGAAACCCAGCGTAATTTTATCGTCGAAATCTTCTCCGTTAGCTACATTTTTCAGCGTGCTAACGATGGCATTAATACCAGCAGCGTTGAGTTGGTTATTAATGGAAACCACCTCATCGCCGGAAAACTCACTAAAAAGCTGGTCGCTGTTTTCAATCAGGTTGAATGAATCATCTCCCTTGGCATAAACAGCCTGAATGCGAACGCCCTGTGCTCCCGAGCCATTGTTTACGTTTAGTGCAATAGAATTAATATTGATATCGTTTACAAACTCATCGGCTTCGTCCAGGTTGAAGTCGTTTACGTTAATCTCAATCGATTGAGAATAGGCTCCCACTGTACTGGAGATATTATCGATGGTTTCCTGCACCCGGAAAGTAATTACCTGCTCGGCCTCATCTGCTTCGAGTATATCAGGAACAAAGCAACTATTAGCACACAACAACGGTGTGGCAAGGGTAAGAAAGTAAATTAGTACTCGTTTCATAAGTTAACTGTTAAGTGAATTTTTTTCTACTTTTCTCCGAATGCAAATCCGATACCAATTGATGCAACCGGCTGGTCGGAAATATTATATTCTCCATTCAGGCGGAACGGACCTAACCGCAGCGCTGCTCCCAGGGTAAGCCGGATGTTGTTGCCGGGATCCAGGTCGAAGCGAATTTCTTCTTCATCTGCTTCTCCTTCTGAAAAAGTGTAACCGATGCTCATATCGCCCATTTCGTAGCTTAATCCGCCGTAGGCCGTAATAAACGGTACGGTAAAGCTACCCTGCACGGTAATCATGCTGGCATTGGCTTCCACGATTTCTCCTACGGTAAAAGATGTACGATAATACGCCAGGGCCAGGTCGATTTTATCGGGAAACAACGGAATGTACTGCCCGATGCCGTGCCGGATACCAAAGCCGAACAGGTTTACATCGCCAACGTCCTCACCGGCATTGATGGTGGGCACGTAACGAAAGGAAACGTCGGTATGGAAAACCGAGCCAATGCTTAACTGGGGAACCGCAAACGGAAGTACGTCTACACCTAACCCCCCCGGAAAAGAATATTCTGTACCGCCGGCACCCTGGATGGTAACGGCTTCGGTACTGCCGAAAAGGGTAGGCGCTCCGCTGAAGTTGCCGTTTTCATCTATCTGATCGGAAAACTGGGCAAATTCCTCATCGACCACCGCCGTAAACGTTTTTTTACTGTCGGGAATAACTGCCGCGAACGTACTGAGCCCGACGTACACCTGCACACCCAGTTTTTTACTGCGGGCCGTACGGTACCAGCCCGAGTTCAGGTTAGCAGTAAAAGCATCGGCCAGCGGTTGCATAAATCCCCTTCCATTTGCTTCGGTGTAACGGGATACGAAGTCTTCTATCTGCGCATTAACCGATTGCACCGAATACAAAATGCAGAGCAGAACAAGTACTAATTTTTTCATTTGAGTAAGGTTTACAAGTCAGAGGGAATATTAGTTTACAAGACATCCAAAGATACTCGTACGTTGGGAATTATCCCTTCCGGTAATTTTCTATTTGATAGCAAATATTACACGAAACACCTTACGGTATTAAATATAGGAAATTCTCTCCTGATCAGGCACAAAAAAAGCGCAGGTTTGCACCTGCGCCCGTTTCGTATTACCCTCCGATACTGAAATGCCCGGCACCTGCCCGTGCTAAAGGTAGGCTGGGAGTTTATAAGTGAATTACTTCGTCGTAAGCAGCAGCCGAGGCTTCCATGAGGGCTTCCGACATGGTGGGGTGCGGGTGTACCGACTTAATAATTTCGTGGCCGGTAGTTTCCAGCTTGCGGGCCGTAACTACTTCACCAATCATTTCGGTTACGTTTGCCCCGAGCATGTGGGCACCCAGGAATTCGCCGTACCTGGCATCGAAGATTACCTTTACGAAACCGTCGCGGGCACCGGCAGCCGTGGCTTTACCGGAAGCCTGGAAAGGAAACTTACCTACCTTAATGTCGTAACCGGCATCCCTGGCCTGCTTTTCCGTGTACCCTACCGAGGCCACCTCCGGGATGCAATACGTACAACTGGGCAGGTTATTATAGTTTAACGGTTCCACATCCATTCCGGCCATTTTCTCCACGCAAAGAATCCCTTCTGCCGAGGCAACGTGAGCCAATGCAGGACCGTGGGTAATATCGCCAATGGCATAAACGCCATCTACGCTGGTTTGGTAGAAATCATCTACTTCCACCTTATTTTTCTTATCGTTCAGCTTAATGCCCATTTCTTCCAGGCCAAGCCCTTCGAAGTTAGGCTGAACCCCGGCAGCCGACAGCACAATGTCGCACTCGATGGTTTCTTCTCCCTTCTTCGTTTTTACGTGCACCTTACAGCCTTTACCCTTGGTATCCACGCTGGTTACCGCTGCATTGGTCATGATGTTAATGCCTGCCTTCTTGTAAATTCGTCCCAGTTGTTTGGATACCTCTTCGTCTTCCAGCGGCAGGATGTTCGACATGTATTCCACCAGGGTAACTTCCGTACCGATTGTATTGTAAAAGTAAGCAAACTCGGTGCCGATAGCCCCCGATCCGATAATCACCATTCGCCTGGGCTGCTTGTCGAGCACCATGGCCTGCCGGTAACCCACTATTTTTTTGTTATCAATTTTTACGCCGGGTAGCTCGCGCGCACGGTTTCCGGTGGCCAGGATGATATGCTTCCCCTGGTAGTTCTCCGTTTTGCCCTCTTCGTCTTTCACTTCAACCAGCCCTTTGGCCACTACTTTTCCGTGACCGATCAGGTGGTCGACCTTATTCTTTTTAAACAGGAACTGAATTCCGTTATTCATGGTACCGGCCGAAGCCCGGCTTCGTTTTACCATGCTGGCGAAATCAACCTCTGCGTCTTTTATTTTAATGCCGTAGTCCGATGCATGCGTAATGTACTCATACACCTGGGCACTTTTCAGCAGGGCCTTGGTTGGAATACATCCCCAGTTCAGGCATACACCTCCCAGCTCTGCTTTTTCCACTACTGCCACTTTCATGCCCAGCTGAGAGGCACGTATTGCGGCTACATATCCACCCGGACCACTGCCGATAACGATAATGTCATAGGTTTTATCTGCCATATAGCTTGTTGTTTTGCTGTAATAGTTCGGGGCAAAATTAATCCATTTGCCTTTATATAAAAACATCGTACACTTACCAGGCAAGGTTAAGGGGCAAAACTAAACTAACTGCTCTTCCCCGTAGTTACTGATGGTACATCCGGAAACTTTTAACCCATGTATAAGCACGTACTTTTTGACCTTGACCATACGCTCTGGGATTTTCACAAAAACGCCTCGGAAACACTTGAAGAGTTGCACCGGGAGTTTTTGGCAGAGCGATATCCCAATTTAAGAAAGGAACAATTTATTGATACTTTTCATGCCATAAACTTAAAGTTATGGCATGCGCTTGATAATAAGCACATTACCAAGGAATTGATTCGTTCCACTCGCTTCCCCCGGGTGTTTGAGCAGCTGGGTATTACCGTTGATGCCCGGCCAGAGCGAATTGAAGACGAGTACATGCAGCGTTGCTGTTACAAGCCCCACGTTTTTCCGTATACTTTCGAGGTACTGGAGTATTTATCGAAGAACTACAGCCTTCACATTGTTACCAATGGTTTCGATGAGGTACAGTTTATTAAAATGAACAGTTCCCGGCTAACCGATCATTTCGAGGAAGTGGTTACACCCGAGCGAGCCGGGGGCCACCGAAAGCCCAGCCGGGAAATTTTTTCGTACACCATGAACCGGATTAAGGCCACGCCCGAACAGTGCATCATGATTGGCGATAACCTGGAAACCGACATTAAAGGGGCGCAGAGTGCCTCCATTGCCGACGTATTGTTTAACCCGGAAAGGCATAAACACGATGCCCAGGTGAAGCACGAAATTCATTGCCTCAGTGAACTGAAGAAAATTTTGTAGGCACGAGCTGACGCTTGCTTGCGCCAGGGTTAGGTGGAATCGCGGGCTGATCGTGTTGGGTATATTTTTCGTCCTTCTTTTCTTCCGGATGCCCCTCTTTTTCCAGGTTTTCCCGGCAAAACCCAAACGCCCGCAAACCCACTGGCGTAAAAATTAATAACCGTGCTTGTTTCATCCCGGTTTTACTTACGGATGAGTTGCCAGGTATAGCCGGGCTTAGTGAACCTGTTTGCTAGTTTGTTGGCAACATTACCTGCTCAATTGGGCAATCTTTTTTTCTTTCTACCTTTGTGAAAGTAGATAACGTTAACCAAAAATACGATGTTATGGCAACAGGAATTTATAAAGTACCGCAGCCTACCAATGAAAAAGTGCACAACTACGAACCGGGGACACCTGAACGGGAAGCCCTGCAGGCCGCTTTAAAACAACTGAAGCAAACCGAAGTAGAGGTACCGCTTTATATTGGTTCGGAAGAAATTAAAACCGACAACAAAAAGCGCCTGTTTCCTCCTCACGATAAAGAGCATACCCTTGGTTACTACTACGAGGGCGACGCCTCGCACGTGGAGCTGGCAATTAAAGCCGCGCAGGGCGCCAAGCACGACTGGGCCAACCTGCCATGGGAGCACCGGGCCAGCATCTTCTTAAAAGCGGCCGACCTTATTGCCGGCCCTTACCGCTACGAAATGAACGCGGCCACCATGCTGGGCCAAAGTAAAACCCCGCACCAGTCGGAAATTGAAGCCGTAGCCGAATTGTGCGATTTTCTGCGCTTCAATGCCTATTACGCCCAGGAAATTTATGAACAGCAGGCCATGGTATCGCCCAGTGGCATATGGAACCGCCTGCAGCACCGTCCGCTGGAAGGGTTTGTGCTGGCCATTACTCCGTTTAACTTCAGTGCCATTGCCGGAAACCTGCCTTCCTGCATGGCGCTGATGGGAAACACGGTACTCTGGAAGCCTTCGGAAGACCAGATTTACGCGGCCAACATGATTATGAAAGTATTCAGGGAAGCCGGTTTGCCCGACGGGGTAATTAACCTGATTAACGTTGACGGCCCGGTAGTAGGCGACATTGTATTCAACCACAAAGACTTCTCCGGACTTCACTATACCGGCAGCACCAACGTATTCCGCCAGCTGTGGAAAACCATCGGTAATAATATTGAAAAGTATAAATCGTACCCTCGTATTGTAGGTGAAACCGGTGGGAAAGACTTTATCATTGCCCATAAATCGGCCCACCCTCACCAGGTAGCCACTGCCATTACCCGGGGCGCCTTTGAATTCCAGGGGCAGAAGTGCTCTGCTGTATCGCGGGTGTACGTTCCCAATAACATCTGGGACGAGGTAAAAGAGCATATGCTGAAGCAGGTTGCCTCTATTCGTATGGGTGACATCGAGGATTTCTCTAACTTTATGGGAGCTGTGATTAGTGAACGGGCTTTCAAAAAAATTACCGGGTACCTTAACCAGGCGAAAGAAGACCCGATGGTTGAGGTACTGGCCGGGGGTAATGCCAACGACAGCAAAGGATTCTTTGTAGAACCCACTGTATTGCAAACCCAGGACCCGCAATCTACCACCATGGTAGAAGAAATATTTGGCCCGGTAGTAACCATTTACGTGTACCAGGCCGAACGATTTGAAGAAACGCTGGAACTGGTAAACCAAACTTCTCCTTATGCGCTAACCGGGGCGGTATTCTCCCAGGATCGCTACGCTATTGAACTGGCCATGAACGAGTTGGAACACGCTGCGGGCAATTTCTACATTAATGACAAGCCCACCGGGGCTATTGTTGGCCAGCAGCCTTTCGGTGGGGCCCGGGCTTCCGGAACCAACGACAAAGCCGGTTCCATGCAGAACCTACTCCGCTGGGTATCGACCCGCGCCATTAAAGAAAACTTTAATGCACCCACCGATTACAAGTACCCTTACATGGGATAAAATCGGGGAAATAGCGGTTGTTTAACCGGATAAACCGCCCCGCTGGCGGGGGTTGTATTGTGCACCGGGCCGATGTAGAGAAGGTACGCAGCGCAACTTCTTGCAGCGGGGCTTGTTATTTTCGCTACTTTTTCATCACCTCACCACCTGAATGAGCGCCGGTGTAACGGGGTCGGGCCGTAGCGGGCCACAGCCTCTTTGTGCTGCCGGGTAGGGTACCCGACATTTCGCTGCCACCCGTATGCCGGGTATTCCTCACTTTTCTGGCACATCAGTTCGTCGCGCCAGGTTTTGGCCAGGATAGCTGCTGCTGCAATAGCGGTGTAGCGGTTGTCGCCTTTAATAACACACCGGTGCGGAATATTCCGGTAAGGTTTAAACCACTTGCCGTCGATTAATAATAATTCCGGCTGAATGGTTAGGGCATCGATTGACTGGTGAATCGCTTTGTAACTGGCCTGGGCAATGTTAATTTCATCGATTATCCGTTCTGGCACTGCCGATACCGCATAGGCCAGGGCATGGCGAAGAATAAAATTACGCATGTTTTTGCGCTGGGCAGCGTTCAGCAGCTTGGAATCTTTCAGTAGCGGGTGTTGCAACCTTTTGGGCATGATAACCGCTGCGGCTACTACCGGCCCGGCAATACACCCCCGGCCCACCTCGTCGGCACCGGCTTCTATTTTGTTTAGCGAATAACAGGGCTGGAGCATAGCAAAGCAGCAGGGGCGGGGTTAACCTACCGCTGCGGTTAATTCAATTCAGGATAGCGCTAATATCGTCGCGGGAAAGAGACTTCACGAAGCTTTCTTCGGTAGTAATCAGATCGTTGGCCAGCCTCAGTTTATTCTGTTGCAGGGTAAGAATTTTTTCTTCCACGCTATCTTTGGTAATGAATTTATAGGTGAACACTTTATTTTCCTGCCCAATACGGTGCGCCCGGTCGGTGGCCTGCGCTTCAACCGCCGGGTTCCACCAGGGGTCCAGGATGAATACATAATCGGCGGCGGTGAGGTTCAGGCCAACGCCCCCGGCTTTAAGCGACATCAGGAATACGCGTAAGTTTTCATCAGACTGAAAACGCTCTACTTCTTCCTTCCGGTTGCGGGTACTACCATCGAGGTAAGCATAGGGGATATGCTCTTTTTCCAGGAACTCGCCAAGCAGCGCCAGGTGCTTTACAAACTGGCTAAAAACCAGCACTTTATGACCCTCGCTAATGGCTGAAGTAAGCATATGGGTTACATCTTCCAGCTTGCCCGAACCGTCGCTGTATTCAGGGTCTACCATTCGGGGGTGGTTGGCAATTTGCCTTAATTTGGTAAGGCCCCTGAGGAGTAAGAACTGAGATTTTTTAATTCCCCGGGTTTCGATCATATCGAGGATTTCGTTACGATACTGCGTTTTAACCTGCTCGTACTGTTCTTTCTGGGCGGAGGTCATGATGCTGTAATTCACATTTTCTACCTTTTCCGGCAGTTCAGTAGCCACCTGCCACTTCTGCCGGCGCAGGATGAACGGTTTAATTAGCGTATGCAGTTTTTCCGTTTGCCGGGCATCGCCTTTCTTCTCGATAGGCTGTAGAAATTTTTCTTTAAAAAACGCTTTACTGCCTAGCAGCCCGGGGTTGATGAAGTTCATCTGCGACCATAAATCCATAACCGAGTTCTCCAGTGGGGTACCCGTAAGGATGAGGCGGTTCCTTGCCTTAAGTCGCTTCACTGCCTTGGTAATGTTTGAACCCGGGTTTTTAATGGCCTGCGACTCATCGAGAATGATGTAGTTAAAGTAAAACTGCCGGAGCAGGTCTACATCGAGCCTCACGATACCGTAGGAAGTAAGCACCAGGTCGTAATGGGCAAACTGCTCAATATTCTTATCGCGGTTAGTGCCGGTGTAAGTAAACACCTTTAGCTCCGGGGTGAACCGCTGCGCTTCCTTTTCCCAGTTATAAATAAGGGAGGTTGGCATAATGAGCAGGGAAGTACCCTGGTTCTGCTGTTCCTTCTGGTTTTGGAGCATGGCGAGGGTTTGCACGGTTTTTCCCAGGCCCATGTCGTCGGCCAGGCAGCCGCCAAATTTATACTGGTTCAGGAAGTGCATCCAGTTGTAGCCGGCGTACTGGTAGGGGCGCAGGGCTCCTTTAAAGGCTTCGGGAAAGTTGTGCTGTTCAATCTCCTCGAAATTGCGCAACCCGGCGAGCTTGCGATCCATACTTACCTGGGCCAGATTTTCATTTTTCAATTCCTGGATAAGGGTAAGGTGGTGCTTTTTCAGGCGCAGCCCTTCGTTATCTTCTTCGGCAAACGAAAAGAGGTCGGCATACTGCACAGTCCAGGATTCGGGAAGAATTGCCACTTCGCCGTTGGGCAGAGTAATTTCGCGCTGGTCGTTAATGAACATTTTCCGCAGGTCTTTGAACGAAATTTCGTAATCGCCAAAACGAACACAGGTATGGATGTCGAACCAGTCGATATTTTCACGTACCTCAACGCTAATTTGCGAGGTTCCCACGAAATACCGTTTGTTACCCTGGGTGTGCTGCTTCACGATGAACCCTTCTTTTTCCAGTTCGGATTTGTGCTTACTTATCCACTCCAGCCCTTCGTATTTAGGTAAAGTGACTCTACCATTCTGAAGTTTCAGTTGCAGGTCGCTCAGCCGCTGAACGGTTTGTTTTTCCTGCCGGGTGTTGCGCAAAACGCGATAGAAAACATAATTTCCGTCGGCTTCCTTTTCCATGCTTACACTCACCGGGTCGTGCGAGCGGGCATTAAAGCGAAACCCGTTGTAGCGGAAAGAAAGCTCGATGTGCAGTGCGGTTTCTTCTTCCACTTCCAGTTCCTGCACGTTGCTGTTGCCGTTAGAGCCAAAGGCATTTAAGGTTCTGGCGGGTTTTAGTTCACCGAAAGAAATTTCGGCTACCGGGGCAGGACGCTGGGAAACGATGTCGAAACCTTTGGCGTACACATCGTAAGAGGCGACTAACGGAGCTATAAATTTACGAAAATACGATTCTTCAACTTTTTTGGGGATAACAATATTCCGTTTATACAGGAAGGGTTGCAGTTTGTGGCCATCTACATTTTTCTTAAAGTGGTACAGCTTCTTTTGCAGCACCATCCAGGCCGGCTCCTTACAAACCAGGTACGCCCCACGGTTAATGAATTCAATTTTTTCCCCGGCGTGCTTAATAGTGGGAAAATACTTGGTGTTTTCTTCGCTTTTCCGGAAATGGAACAATACGGAGGCCGGCTCGTCCATGATTTCGATGCGGCGCCCGTTGGGTTCGCCGTCGTTATTCATTTCGTAAAGCTCTTTTCCGTGTAATAGCGGAAGGATGCGAGCGCGGTTTTCTTCTATAAACTCCAGGATTTCCTGGCGGAGTTTTTTGTTCTTTTCCTTTTCCGAATCAAAAATTTTATAGAAAAACTCGTAAGGGTTTACCTTCTTTTTATTGAAGCGTTTGATTATCGCATCTTGCTGGATATCATCCATCAGCCTGATCAGTTCGTAATCGCTATCGTCCAGGTTACTGGCAAATTCGTGTGCATTTTTGGCTGATATATTCTGGTGTACGAAAGAAAGACGGTTATACTCATCGAGTTGCACAACAAACGATTCTAGCAGGTACCCGAGGAACTCGTGTGCGTAAAGCGAGTAGATGATTTGAAAAGGTTTATCTGTTTCTACCTTCATAGTTATAAGCGCAAATACCAGGTTAAAAGGTTGATGGAACCCCCTCTCTCCATTGCATGCTGGCATCAGCTGGTTACCCAAAACTGTAACCAGTTTGCCTTTTCACCAAAGCATGGCTTCAGCTGCCCTGCCGCCTAGATATACTCTTTTATATCTACCCGGGCGGCCAACACTGCCGGTCTGAAAGAGGCCACAACAGTTATTAATATAATACTTAACGCAGTAAACAGAAAATCGGGAAATTGCATCTGAACGGGATAGGCATCTACGATTGCCGTTTGCATTCCCATTGATACAAGGCCATATTCCTGCTGCAGGAAGCACACAATGAACCCCCCAATTAATCCGAGCGCAGCACCGCTGAACGCGATGATGGCCCCTTCCTGTAAGAAGATTGACCTAATTGCCCGATGTGTTGCGCCCATGGTAAACAGTACCGACATATCTTTCTGTTTATCGATGGCAAGCATGGATAAACAGAAGAAAATATTAAACGACGCTACGGCTAAAATAAAGGAAAACGTTAAATAAACGAATAATTTCTCAACCTTTATGGCTCTTAGCAGGCTGGCATGCTGCTGGTCACTGTTCAACACCTGGAACGACGTACCGAGTACCTGCTGCAGGGCTTCCTGCACCTGCCCGGTTGAAAAATTGCCGGCCGACTTCACCTCCAGGCTGGTTCGCCGATCCTGGTAATCCATAAGCTGTTCAGCGAAAGACAGCGGGACGATGACGTAGCTGGCGTCGTACTGCTGCTCAACCGCAAAAATTCCGGCGGGCATAATGTTACGTCGGTTCACAAAGCTACCACCCGGATTTAGGCTGCCCCTACGCTGTAACCGTTTGGGGTAGAACACCTGCATAGCATAAAAGTCGTTATCGGGAGGAATAGACAGGACGTACTGTATACCCCGGCCAATGATGGCATACGGCCTTTTATCGTCTTTTAATTTCAGCTCCCCGTTTACCAGTCCGCGGCTCAGTTTACTTTGCCGGAGAAAGCTTTCGCTTACTCCTTTCAGTTTCACCACCGTTTGGGCGTTCCGGAATTTTACCAGGGCATTGTCTTCAATTACTTCGGTAACCACTTCCACCCCTTCAGCCTGTTCTACTACCTGCCGGAGTGAATCGGTAATTTCAAAAGATTTTCCTTGTGCCGGGGTTATTTTCAGTTCGGGGTCGAAAGTATTGTAGGCGGTGCGGATTAAATCTTCCAGCCCGTTAAACACCGAAAGGACAATAATCAGCGCTGCGGTTCCCACGGCCACCCCGACTACCGAAATCAGGGTAAGAAACTGGATAAAGCTTTTTTTCCGACGGGTAAAAAAATACCGCCGGGCGATAAAGAGCGGGAGTTTCACGTTGAGCTGTAATTAGGGCTAATCTTCTTCCGGTGGAATATCCAGATCCGACAAGATTTGGTCGATGCGCGAGGCGTGTTCCGCGCTCTCATCGAGGTAAAAAATCAGTTCGGGAACTACCCGAACGAACTTCCCGATTTTACGTCCGAGAATACCCCTAATTTCACTTTTACGCATATTGATTAGCTCAATCATTTCCTGCTTATCGTTCACCATCAGGAAACTGAGGTGAATTTTAGCTACGCTCAGGTCGGGGCTAACCGTTACGTAAGTTACGGTAATGAAGGGGTTCCCTTCAAACATTTTCCGTGCGTTTTGTTGAAAAATTGTACCCAGGTCCTGTTGTAACTGGCGGGCAAATTGTTTTTGTCGCTTACTTTCCTTCATAATAACACTATTATACATCTGTAAGAACGCCTAATCTTACTTATCTGGTTACAAATAGACATAAAATCTTACAGTTCCCCCATTAATTTGCTATAAATTCTCAACTTAGTGGCGAAAGATCGATCGATTAGTTGAGTACGCACGAGCATATTACTGGTAAGTATGGCGGGCTGCTTTTTAACAGGTGTAATTACAGGTTCTTGTGTTAACTTTTTTTAAAATAAATGACCCTTACCGGGTTCTCGTTGTTTTCTCCATCTTGCTGTTAATGCGCTTGCCGGTGCTGTTTGCTCCCGAGGTGCTGTCTATCCCCGAATTAAAATGGATGGTGCTGGGGCAAAAGATTGCGCAGGGAGCACACCTGTACCTGGAAGTGTGGGACAATACCGCACCTTTTTCGGCCTGGACCTACGCGCTGCTGCACCTGTTGTTCGGTCGCTCACAAACGGCTTACCTCCTTGTGGCTTTGTTTATTGTTACCTACCAGTGCCTGATCTTCAATAATTTTCTTATTTCCAAGAAAGCCTATAACGAAAACACCTACATTCCGGCGGTACTGCTGGGTTTGCTGTCGTGCGTGCATTTCCAGTTACTAACGCTTTCACCCCAGTTGATGAGCATTACCTTTGTTATTTTAGCGATCCGAAATATTTTTCACCGGGTAGACAGCCAGCCGAAGGATGAACGCATTTTATTCACCGGGCTGTTTTTGAGTATTGCAGCCCTGTTTTACCTACCTTCCATTATTTTCCTGATTTCCACTTTGCTGGTGTACCTGTTCTTCGTGGGGCTAAAGCCCCGGCGGTACCTGTTGCTCCTTTATGGTTTTGCTATTCCCATCCTGTTAGTGATGCTGTACTTCTTCTGGATTGACGCCCTTCCTGAAATGCTTAGCCAGTACGTGGTTGCATCGCTGTTCAACCTGGGTGCGCTCAGTGCAGGGTTTACAGGATTGCTGGCCGTGCTGGGTATGGCTGCCCTGCTGCTTATTGCGGCCTTTTTCAAGTTGAGCCGCTACCACCGGTATACCAACTTCCAGGCCCGGTACCAGCAAATTGTGCTATTTACCCTTATTGCTGCGGCCGGTTCACTGGCCATCAGTTTCGAGTACATGCCGGCAGTTGCCTGGTTATTCATTCCGTGGGCTGCTTTTTTTGGCGGTCATTTTTTACTGCTGGTTAAACGGGCCTTATTTGCTGAGTTATGGTTTGGCTTTATTTTGGTGTTTACCCTGCTCAGTGGACTGGGCAGTACGTACGGATGGCTCCGATTTGATGACCTTTACCGGAACGAGCGGCTGCTAACCCGGTCTACCCCTTACGACCAGGTGGTTGCCAACCAGCGGGTTACTATATTAGGTGAATCATTCAGTGCCTACCGGCATGCGGAAATTGCAACGCCATACCTAAACTGGGACATTACTTCCAGGCGGCTAAAAGAACCAGCGGCTTACAACCGGGTAGCGGAAACCTTTCGCCATTTCCGACAGGACCCTCCTGAAATAATCGTGGACGAACAGGAGATTATGCCCGGGCTGATGGATTATATTCCCTTTCTACGGGAGTCGTACCGCCAACAGGGGCGTTACGTTTACCGGAGGCAGGAGCAGGACTCTTCTATTACTGTTAATCGTTAGCGGCAGCCGCACGCTGTTCTTTTTTGAGGATCCGTTTGGAAATCCAGATACTCACCTGGTACAGCAACAGCAGCGGGACAGTAATCAGGACTTGCGAAATGGGGTCGGGTGGGGTAACGAGAGCTGCAAGCACCAAAATAATAACAAAAGCATGTTTAAAGTACTGCCGCATAATTTGCGGGGTAACTATGCCTGCTTTAGTGAGAAAAGTAACCAGGATTGGAAGCTGGAACAGTACGCCGCTTGAAAGCACGATCATGGTTACTGTTCCTACGTAAGAAGTAATATCGAACTCGTTTTTTACGCTGGGATCAACCTGAAAGTTAGCCAGGAAGTTCACACTAACCGGCGTAACGATAAAGTATCCGAACAGCACCCCTAATACAAACAGGAAGCTGACGTAGAAAACCGCTCCGCGGCTTGCTTTTCTTTCCTGTGGGTACAGGCCCGGTTTAATGAAGCTCCAGATTTCCCAGAACACGTAAGGAAAAGAAGCAATGAGGCCAACTACCGCCGAAGAAGTAATAAACATGGCAAACTGGCCGGTCATTTTGCGACTTTGAATAATAAAAGGCAGTTCGTCGATACAGAAAGCATCGATACCTACTTTTGAGCCTACCGAACAGAACATTTCGAAAGTCCAGAAATCCGGTCGGCCGGGAGCCAGAATAATGCTATTAAATATGAACCGGTTAAACAAAGCTGCCAGCAGGGCGAAAACAGCTATGCCGATTACAGCCCGAATAATATGCCAGCGCAGCTCCTCCATGTGATCGAGAAACGACATGTTAGACTCGTCCTCTAGCTCGGGAGAGTATGGCGCAAGGCTTTCATCTCCATTAGGGGATGGAAAGTGACCATTGCTATCCGGTCGTTGAATGCTTCTCTTTGCCAAATCTGTATTGGTTGGTTGTATTTCGGCGGCCAGGCCGCCGGAAGAAAAATACTGTTGCTACGAGTTTACACCCCGGGTGTTTTGCTGACCTGCAATAATGTACTAATCTGAACTACAATATACAATTTATTATTGACTGCGCGGGTTACCGGTAACCCGCGCAGCCTGAATAACGCCTGTAAACAATTAAATAAGCTAAGCTTACCGAACTGTTATGCTTTAACGGCATAAAGGGCAAACTTGTCCATTAACTCGTTTACCTGCATTTTTACTGAATTCAGCACCTGCTCATCTTCCGGATCTTTAAGCACAGTATCGATCAGTTCAACGATCATCTTCATTTCTTCTCCTTTCAACCCGCGCGTTGTTACGGCTGCGGTACCCACCCGGAAACCGGAGGTAACAAAAGGAGATTTCTCATCGAAAGGCACCATATTCTTGTTGATAGTGATATCGGCTGCACCCAGAGCCTTTTCAGCTACTTTACCAGTGATACCTTTGCCCCGCAGGTCGATCAGCATTTCGTGATTATCGGTTCCACCTGAAATAACGTGGTATCCTTTCTCGATAAATGCATCGGCCATTACTTTGGCGTTGGCAATTACCTGCTGAACGTAATCCCTGAAATCATCAGACAGCGCTTCTTTAAAAGCTATTGCCTTTCCTGCGATTACGTGCTCCAACGGACCACCCTGGGTACCGGGGAATACGGCCATATCGATTAAAGAAGACATTTTCTTTACTGAACCTTTCGGCGTTTTAATACCAAAAGGATTTTCAAAGTCTTCTCCCATCATAATCAGTCCGCCGCGGGGCCCGCGCAGGGTTTTATGCGTGGTAGTGGTAACAAAATGGCAGTGAGGAATTGGATCGTTCAGGAATTTTTTAGCAATCAGGGCTGAAGGGTGAGAAATATCGGCCAGCAGAAAAGCGCCTATTTCGTCGGCAATTTCACGCAGGCGCTTGTAGTCCCAGTCGCGGCTGTAGGCCGAAGCACCGCAAATTAGCAGTTTGGGTTTAATGGCCCGGGCTTTTTCGGCTACCCCGTCCCAGTCGATGAGTTCGGTATCTTTTTCTACCCCGTAGAAGTGGGCGTCGTACAACTTTCCAGAAAAATTAACCGGGGAACCGTGCGTCAGGTGACCACCATGGGCCAGGTCGAAGCCCAGAATCGCATCGCCGGGCTTTAAAATAGCCAGCATAACGGCAGCATTTGCCTGTGCACCGGAATGAGGCTGCACGTTGGCCCATGCTGCTCCGAACAGTTCTTTTACCCGATCAATAGCTAGTTGTTCAACTTTGTCTACTACCTCACAACCGCCATAATAGCGTTTACCGGGCAGGCCTTCGGCGTATTTGTTGGTTAGTACACTGCCAACTGCTTCCATGACTTGCGGCGATGTAAAGTTTTCAGAGGCAATTAATTCAATACCTCTTTCCTGACGTTCTTCTTCCTGTTGAATCAGGTTAAATAGTTCTGTATCTCTTTGCATGATATAATGATTTATGCATTTAAAAGTACAACAGCATTTCAGGATTAAAAAATTCACCTGAAAGCTATATTAGTCTATAGCATCACTTCAGCCTTCTGGTACGGCAAATCAAAGGCTTCAGCTACTCCTTTATATACCACTTCGCCATTAACAATATTTAACCCGAGGCGAAGCGATTCGTTGAAAGTACAGGCTTTTTTCCAGCCATTATTAGCCAGTTGTATGGCATAAGGCAGGGTAGCATTCGTTAAGGCCAGCGTAGAAGTATACGGCACTGCCCCCGGCATGTTGGCTACGCAATAGTGAACCACATCCTCGATAATAAAAGTAGGGTCCTGGTGGGTTGTCGGGCTACAGGTTTCTATGCACCCCCCCTGATCTACGGCTACATCCACCAGCACAGTGCCAGGCTGCATGGTTTTTAGCATATCGCGGGTTACCAGTTTTGGAGCTCTTGCCCCCGGAATAAGTACCGCCCCCACAATTAAGTGGTGCGTTTGTACCAGTTCCCGGATAGTATATTCGTTCGACATCATGGTGCGCACGTTAGCGGGCATAATATCGGCCAGGTAGCGTAAGCGGGTCAGGTTGGTATCGAGTATGGTAACATCTGCTCCCAGTCCGGCAGCCATCTTGGCCGCTTGCGTACCCACAATACCGCCGCCAATAATCAGGACCTTAGCCGGAGGAACACCCGGCACACCGCCTAATAATATCCCATTACCCTTTAAAGGCTTCTCCAGGTATTTGGCCCCTTGCTGAATCGACATTCTTCCGGCCACCTCCGACATGGGCACCAGCAAGGGCAGGCTCCGGTCGGATAATTCAACCGTTTCGTAAGCCAGACATATTCCCTTTTGTTCAATCATGGCCCGGGTTAGCGGTTCGCTCGACGCAAAATGAAAATAGGTAAATACCAGCTGGCCGGCCTTCACCAGGCTGTATTCGGAAGCAATGGGCTCCTTTACTTTCATAATCATTTCTGCCGCGTCGTAAACATCTTCAATGGTAGGCAGCATCCGGGCTCCGGCGTTTTCATAATCTCTATCGCTGAACCCGCTCCCTTCACCAGCTCCTTTCTGGATGTAAACCTGGTGGCCGTGCTTACTCAACTCCTGGGTTCCTGCCGGTGTTAGTGCTACCCGGTTCTCGTTGTTTTTAATTTCTTGTGGTACCCCAATTATCATATTTCAATTTTTCAGATTAATGTGATCAAAAAATAGCAACCCAGGCTAAAACAATTGGTACAGGGATTGCACTGCATCAGCCAAATGCATATTGTTTACGAAACACTGTTTACACTAGTGGCATTTGTTGTTAGCTGCAAAGGTAATGGGTTTCTACAATGTTCGGAATGCCGGGGCCTGACAAATCTGCTAAACCCTCTTCCTTTTTGTTTGTTTAACCGCTCGTAAACCGGGTGATCGGGCAAAAAGAACAAGCAAGGCCCGGTTACCAACCGGGAACTAACGGTTTGCGTTGAGAGTAACGGGCAGAAAATTAAAGCAAAACATATTATTAACGTAATGTTTTACAAGGTTCATTTAGAAAATGAAGACTACGGGCCGGGGTTATGTGTTATAATAGAAACGGTAAACAGGCCAGACGGAAAAAGCAAAATTGACGTTCATTCAACTACCGGTAAGGAAACAACATTTACCATTTTTTAACCTAACCTGATTGCTAATGTATTACAGTAAAGTGTTATTCATTTGTACCGGGAATTACTATCGTAGCCGGTTTGCTGAAATTTACTTTAACCACCTGAATCAGCAGAAATCCCTGTCTGATTCACCAAAATGGGTTGCCGATTCACGCGGGCTGAGTGTTTTCCGTTCCAGCAATCCCGGAAACCTTTCCATTCATACGCTTAACTACCTGGAACCCCTGAATTTACCCAAACCCCCGCTCGAGCGGGAATCTTTACAATTACAACTAACCGATTTAAAGCAGGCAGACCGTATCGTTGCTGTTGATGAAGCCGAACATAAGCCCATG
>CAZIWJ010000027.1:0-23339 GCA_964542855.1 uncultured Roseivirgaceae bacterium | reverse complement strand
AGCACGAGTTTACCAGTTTTTAACAGTAATACGGGTTGAGTTTGTCTAATAAAGGTGCAATGGTTAACCATTGACCGGTTTTAGCGCTATAATGTATCGCGCAGTAACCGGTTTGGCCGAATAGCGTGTAGTCATGTAATCTCCGTTTGCTTTTCGGATGACCAGCGTTCAGGACCAAAAAGTTAAATTTAGTTAAAAAAAGTACTGCCCAGTTACTTATTTTCTAATAAATCTTTCCCTTTTTATCGTGGCCGGGTTCCCCTGATAGATGCTATTTTTTTCCAGGTGGTGGGTAGCTACCGAGCCCACTGTTAACAGGCTGTACTTTTTACATCGTACGCCCGGGCACACTACGGCCTGTGCACTGATCCAAACACCTTCTTCCAGCTGAATGGGCTTTACCAGTAAATCGAAGGAAGCAGAACGGTAGTTATGGCTCCCGCACAGCAGCATAGCCCCCTGCGATATACAAACATGATCGCCTATGGTTACCCGATCCAGGTTGTCGATCCACACATCTTCACCAATCCATACGTAATTGCCGATTTCCAGCAACCAGGGGTACTTCACCCTAACGCCGGGTTTTATGAATACCCCTTTCCCGATTTGTGCCCCGAATGCACGCAATGCAGCTATTTTCAACCCGCTGAAAGGAAGTAACCGGCTGTACACTACCAGGTGGTTAATAAAATACCAGGCAATTACCCTGATCCGGGAAGCCCCGGGCGAGTACCATGAATTATTGAAAGAAGAAAGGTCTACTTGTGGTTTAGGCTGCATGCTTTAACCGGTTGTAAAAGATGAACAGCACGACCAGCATCATCAGAATAGCGGGGGTCTGGATTAAATCTTTCAGGTCGGTCGTTAAGTCGTAAATCTTACCGTTCCCGGTAAATTTAAACAGCAGGCCCAAGAAAGCTATGCCGGCCATCATTACGGCGTATACCCCAAGCGATAATACGGTGAACAATTTTCGAGAGAATACCAGGTGAATAATCCCTATACCGGCTATCGTGTTCAATAGGCTGTAAATCAGGGTCGAAGTCCATTTCGGGTTTAGCCAGGCGGTAGACATGTTCTTGCCCGAACCGGAGAACGCCCGATCTACCACACTCCTTTTCACTAACCAGCCCTCGGCAGAAGGACTAATGATATACTGCTGACGCAAATACCCGAGCACCAGGACGAGCCCGGTTAACAGAACAACTGCCACTGACCTAATTACGCGTTGCTTAATTTCTTTTTCTTTAACCCTGAAAACTGATCTACCCACTGATACCAAAGAATAAAAATACAAGCATATAATGTAATGGTGAATAAGTACTTATGGTTAAAAGCCAGCCAGTCGGGGTAATAGATCCGGGTTAGCACCAGCAAATCAACCCGCAAAATATTTAACAGGGTAATAATCGCTATCCCCAGCGGGATATACCACAACTTCTGTTTATTCTTTCCCGGGAAGCTGATAATAAACCCCATGAACAGGGCGTACAATACCTGCCCGTTGCAGTTCCGGGCGATGTGAATGGCTGTGGCGTTGTTGGACGACCAGTTCATGAAAGCGTCGCTGCCTACCATTTTTACGTACAGGTTGTATCCCATGGCCTGTAAGGTAAACAGGCTGGCCCGACTAACGCTTTCCGTAAGCCAGCGATCCAGCGTGCCTTCGGGCTTCAGGTAGAAATCGTAAAGCACAAACCAGGCAAGATATACCAGCAAGGCCCTGCCCAGGAACGTAAGTAAAAAGCGCATATATTCTAAAATCAGTACTACTGGTTCAACAGTTCAACAAATATGTTGAAAATTCCGGTCTAAAATAGGAAAAATCCATGCCTATACTAAACTCATAAAGGAAAAATCGCCATTTCCATTCCACTAATTACTGGTGTAAGCCTGCTTCGGAATATCCGGGCTCACCAACCCGTTCGGGCTTCTTTTTTGATACCTCCCGGTAACGTACGGAAGGTTTATTCATGGGAAGAGGGTTTTTATTTGTGGGTATGTTTACCGTTATGCAGGTATTTTCAGTACAAGCTGCCCTTTCAGTTAATGATTCCCTTCCTCAAATCCGTACCTGCCACACCCAGGAGCAACACCATACCCTGAAGCAGCGCTATAATTATACCAGTATCCAGGAGCAGGAAAATAAAGTCCGCAAACTTATTACGGCCTACCGGGCCGGCCGGCGGCAGGAAGCATTGCTGCGCATCCCGGTGGTTGTTCACGTGGTTCATGCCGGTACCGATGTGGGAGAAGGAGCTAATATCACCGCCGAACAGGTGTATTCTCAACTTGATGTACTCAATGAAGATTTCAGGCAAAAGAAAGGTACCCCCGGCTTCAGTCGGTTGCCGAAAGCAGCCGACGTAAAAATTGAATTTGTACCTGCATCCCTTTCTCCCGAAGGGAAAGTACTGCCGGAACCCGGTATTCACCGCTATTCTTCAGCAACTGTAAAATGGCCCCGCGACAGCATTGAAAAAGTACTAAAGCCTGCCACGCAATGGAACCCGGACCATTACATGAATATATGGACGGTAGCCTTTAAAAATCCAACCATGCTCGGATATGCCCAGTTGCCTTCACTTGCGCCCATAAATGATTTACCAGCTCACGGGGGTCCTAAACAAACCGACGGGGTGGTGATCGGCTACCGTTTTTTCGGGAGGAAAGGAAACCTGCAGCCTCCCTTTCACCGTGGCAGAACAACCACCCACGAAGTAGGGCACTGGCTGGGTTTACGGCACATATGGGGCGACGGTAATTGCTCTTCCGATGATTACTGCGCCGATACCCCGGTTAGCTCACGGCCGCATTACGGGTGCCCGGAACAGGAAGATTCCTGCCCGGAAAATGCCGGATACGATATGTACCGGAATTACATGGACTATACCAATGATGCTTGCATGAACCTGTTTACGCACGATCAGAAAGCCCGGATGCGAATGGTGCTTACGCAAAGCCCCGGAAGGTATTCCCTGTTATCTTCTCCTGCCCTGCCGGCTATTCAGGCCCCAATTGCCCAACTTCCCGGACTAAATTCCACTTATTGCCTCACTCAAAGCCTGGTACTCCGTACGGGTGCAAAAGCAGCGGAAATTAACTGGAGCCTGATGAATAACAACAAAGTAGTGTGGAGCAGCAAACAACAAACCTGCACGGTTTCTTTTGCTTCACCGGGTAACTACAAGCTACGGCTCATTTTAACCAATAACCAGGGAGCTGATACGGCTTATCATATTTTCCGCGTCCTGCAACCGCAAAAACCGGATATCCAGGTGCAGCAAAATCGCTGGCTGAGCGCTGGTAAACCTGCCAGTACTTACCAGTGGTACCACAACGGAGCAACCATTCCCGGAACGGCAGGTGGCAATGAAAGAGCAATTTACGCTGCCCGCCCCGGTAAGTTCCAACTGGCTACCACCGATACTTCGGGGTGCAAAAGCTGGTCGGACGAAAAAGAAATTAAACAGGAAAAGTTTTTGCCCGCAGCCAAACTGGTTTACCCGAACCCGGTGAGGCAGATGCTAACTATTATTCCCGCCAATACTACGCTGATCCGGCTTCGTTCGCTTAAAGGAAAACCGATCAGGCAATGGGGGGCGGAAAGCCAGCTAAATTTGTCGTTCCTGAAGCAAGGGGTTTACCTGCTGGAACTGCAAATCGACAGCCAGTGGTACTGGCAGCGGATTGTCCGGCAGTAGCAGTGCCGAAACACTCCCGCCCGCGCGGTTGTGCGCAACCCCGGGCTGTGCGTGTGCAAAAGGTTTACTAATACCCGACCGTTTTCTACGGTTAACATTCGGGCAGCCGCACCGATATATTGGCCGCCAGCCCCCCTTCCGAAGTTTCCTTGTACTTGTGGTTCATATCCTGCGCCGTTTCCCACATGGTTTTTATTACACTATCGAGCGATACTTTCGACGTAGTTGGGTCGCTTTCCAGCGCAATACGCGAGGCCGTGATGGCTTTTATGGCCCCCATAGAATTGCGCTCAATGCAGGGCACCTGGACTAAACCGCCTACCGGATCGCAGGTTAGCCCCAGGTGGTGTTCCATGGCAATTTCTGCCGCCATCAGCGCCTGGGGCACCGTACCGCCCAGCCCTTCAGTTAATGCCCCCGCAGCCATTGCTGAAGACACCCCAATTTCGGCCTGGCAACCGCCCATTGCGGCCGATATGGTGGCCCCTTTTTTAAAAAACGACCCGATTTCCCCGGCAACCATTAAAAAGTTATTAATTTTTTCCTGGGTGGCCCGCTCTTCGCTAAAGCAGATATAATACATCAGTACGGCCGGAATAACACCCGCAGCGCCGTTAGTTGGGGCGGTAACTACCCGTCCCATGCCTGCGTTCTGTTCATTCACTGCGATGGCAAAGCAGCTGATCCACCGCAGCACATCCTGAAATTTTATAGCACTGCCGGTAAGCCGGTCCATCCATTCCTCAATGTCGTTATAGCGCACTTCGGCCATTAATCGCTTATGCATTCGGCTGGCCCTCCGCGACACGTCAAGGCCTCCGGGCAAGGTAAGTTCAGTAGCGTGGCACCCCTCGTACACACAATGCTTCATTACCTGCCAGATTTTTTCCAGCCGGTTTTCAATCGTTTCCCGGTCGTGCCATACCCGTTCGTTTTGCATCACCATTTCAGCAATGGTAAGGTTATGCTTTTCACAGCATTTCGCCAGTTCGTCGGGCACCTGGCAGGGATAAGGAAGCGGGGCAATGCTACGGATGGTAGTATCGTTTTCCTGCACTACAAAGCCCCCGCCAACGGAATAAAAGGTTTCAGTGAACCGCCCCCGTGCCGTTTGTGCCGTAAACCGCATCCCGTTGGCATGAAAAGAAAGCTTTTCCTGGAAGTAAAAGTGGATATCGTTAATAAAGTGAAAGGGAATTTCGTGCTGCCCCCACAGCCTGATTGTACCGCTCTGCTTCACCTCTTCCAGGGCTGCATGAATTTCGTGTGCCTGAATCGCTTCCGGATCCCGGTTCATCAGGCCCATCACGATGGCTATATCAGTAGCGTGGCCTTTACCGGTTAGGGCCAGCGAACCATAAAGGGAAATCCTCACCTGTTCTATTTTTTCCAGTGGGTAGTTCGTCTGCCAGTGCTGCAGCCATTGCCGGGCCGCCCGCCAGGGCCCCAGGGTATGGGAACTCGAAGGCCCTACCCCAATTTTAAGCATATCGAATACGCTGATCTGTTCCATTCGGGTTGTTGTTGGGTGGTGGTGTTTTTCTGTATGAATATAACAAATTCATCGTTTCGCAGGGTTATTTCTTGTCGGCTTGCCGTGCAACAGATTGTACGTATCTTCGCTGAAAAATTACCTTATGCGCTTTTTCTGTTTTCTCTCCCTACTTCTTACGCTTGCAGCCTGCCAAACAGATTCCCAGTGGGCCGGACAGGCACCAGTGCGAAAAGTTCAAACCGAAACCCTCCCGGTGCAGCACCAGCATAAAGGCACTTTCAGCCTTGAACAGGGAATATACGCCTCGAACGATTTTCCGGGCGGGCGGCTCAACGGAATCGTTCAGCGGAATGATACCCTGCTGGCACTCATCACGGCCGAAAACACGCCCATCAACCCCAGCCCGTGGTACGCTTTTCAGCTCTGGTCGGAAACCGCCCGATCCATTCAGCTCAAACTAACCTATCCGCCACAAGAATACCATCGCTACTATCCTAAACTAAGCGCCGATGGCTTAAACTGGACGCCTGTGGATTCATCGGCCTACCAGGAAGCACTGGTTACCCTGCCGGGCGAAACAAACCAGCAGCGCCCCAAATCAGTTACCCTTTCGCTGGATATCGGCCCCGACACCCTCTGGATAGCCGCACAGGAACTTATGGCTTCTCCCCAGGTAAAAAGCTGGTCTAATGAACTGGACAGCCTCCATCCGTTCATCTCGCAATCGGTGGTTGGGCAAAGCCGGGAAGGAGCTGACCTGGGCCTGCTAACGTTAGGTAACCCGGAAGCGGAAAAGATGATTCTGTTAATTTCTCGTCAGCACCCGCCCGAGGTAACCGGTTACCTGTCTCTTCAGCCCTTCGTGGAAACCCTGTGCGGCAATACCGAACAGGCCCGGCAGTTCCGAAACGAATACGTTACCTACGTGGTGCCCCTCATGAACCCCGACGGGGTAGACCGCGGCCACTGGCGGCACAGTTACGGGGGCATTGACCTGAACCGCGACTGGGAAGATTTTAACCAGCCCGAAACCGCAGCCATCCGTAATTTCCTGGAGCAGAAAATTGAAACGGAAGGCCGAACTCTTTATCTGGGTATGGATTTTCATTCTACCTACAACGATATTTACTATACCTTTACCAAAAACCCGGACCGAAAAATTGCTAAACCCGGGCTGGTGATGGATATGATTGAACAGTCGGCCCAACCGTTTCCAGATTACGAGCCGAATATCAGTCCGAGAGACGAATCGGAAAGCCGGGTAACTTCAGCCGCCTATTTTGTAGATACCTACGGAGCCGAATCGCTGGTATTTGAAATTGGCGACAACACCCCCCGCCCCTTCGTGGAAGAAAAAGCCCGTGCCACCGCCGAAACACTGATGAAGTTGTTGCTGGAAGAAACTACCGGGAATTGAACTGCCTACCGTTTTTCTTTAGCTTTTCTTCCGCTCTTTCCAAATCAGGGCGCTGGCACCCAGTACGGCTGCATTTCGGCCTTCCAGGCTGGAAGGCAGTACTTCCACCTTGTTTTTAAACACCTCGAACATGTTGGCTTCCATGTACTGCTTGGTGGGTTTAAAAAGCAGATCATCGCCCGCTTTGGCCAGCCCACCCAATAAAAAGATCGCCTGCGGACTAAATATCGCCACTACATCCGATAACTTCTGACCCAGGATGCGGCAGGTGTAATCGAAGGCTTCCCTGGCAATTTTATCGCCCTCACGGGCCAGTGTGGCAATTTTAGAGGCAGTTAGTTCATTAAATGAAATATCGCGAAGGGGACTGTCGTCCATATAATAATCGGCCAGTAGCTTGAACACCGTGCGTTTAATGCCAGTGGCAGAAACGTAAGCTTCAAGGCATCCCCGGCGGCCCAGCCCGCAAAAGCGGCCATTCTGGTATTCCATCAGGGTATGGCCGAATTCACCGGCAAAGCCGTCGTGGCCATATACTAGCTCGCCATTCACAATGAAGCCGCTGCCCAGCCCGGTTCCCAGGGTAAACAAGGCAAAGTTTGTCATTCCCTGTGCCCCCCCATAAATCATTTCACCCATAGCTGCCGCATTGGCATCGTTGGTCAGGATCATGGGCAGGTTGTAATACTTCCGGAACAGTTCCACGATAGGCACCACCCCCTCGAACGGTAAATTGGGTGCGTATTCTATGGTTCCGGTGTAGTAATTACCGTTTGGTGCACCCATGCCTACCCCTACAAAATTTAACCCGGAGCTCAAACCACTCCGAAGATGCTCAATTTCACGGTACAGCCGCTGGAGGTACTCTTCAATATTTTCCCGCTGATGAGGAATGGTAGTGTGAATGGAATGTTCGGCGAGGGTATTACCCAGGCAATCAACGAAACCGAACTTGGTATTCGTTCCGCCAATGTCTATACCGAGCGCTACGTCTGTCATAGGTGATTTGCTTTAGTACCAGGGGTGGTATTAATTTCTCCTGAAATTGGTTCCGAAATTAAGAAACTGCCCGCTCATAAAAAACCTGCCGGGAATTATTAGCACTTTCCCCGGCTATAGTGTTGATTAGCAGCGTAAATTTAAACAAAACCGTCATAATGATTGCGCTCATTCAAAGGGCCCGGGAAGCAGCAGTACATATTAACGGAGAAACTGTGGGAAGCATTAACCACGGATTACTGGTTTTACTCGGCATTGAAGATACCGATAATGAAGAGGATATTGCCTGGCTGTGTAAAAAAACGGTCAACCTCCGAATTTTTAACGATGAGGAAGGAGTAATGAACAAATCGCTGGTAGATGTTGATGGCGAATTATTAGTCGTAAGCCAGTTCACGCTGCACGCCAGCACCAAAAAAGGCAACCGGCCTTCTTACATTAAAGCCGCCAAACCCGATGTGGCTATTCCGCTGTACGAGTCGTTCGTGAAGTCCTGCCGGGAATTAACCGGTAAGCCGGTAGCTACCGGTGAGTTCGGCGCCGATATGCAGGTGCAGTTGGTTAACGACGGGCCGGTTACAATTATCATTGACACTAAAAACAAAAAGTAATGACAATAGAGGAAGCTCAACAAGTTGTAGATCAGTGGATCAATACCACGGGAGTCCGGTATTTTAATGAATTAACCAATATGGCCATCCTCACCGAAGAAGTGGGCGAGGTGGCCCGCCTCATGTCGCGCCAGTACGGCGAGCAATCTTTCAAGGCTTCCGATAAGGATAAGGAACTGGCCGATGAACTGGCCGATGTGCTCTGGGTGCTGATTTGCATCGCCAACCAAACGGGCGTAAACCTTACAGAAGCCTTCCACAAAAACCTGGAGAAGAAAAACATCAGGGATAAGAACCGGCATAAGGATAATCCCAAACTAGACCAGGATTCGCAGGGCTGACTACGATTTCAGGACAACCATCCTGAAAATTCTGGTCAGTATTCTATTTCCAGCGGCAGGCTTTTAAACCTGTGGCTTTTTTCCTGTTGTTTATGGTCAAATTCCAGTACCAGCATATTCTGGCCGGCTTCGGTAATAAGAATTGATGGCTCTTCTTCAAAGGCAATGATGAAGTTGTTGGCCGGCGGAATTTGTTCTACCCCAAAAATAGCGCGGGTTAGTTTACTGGTGCCGTTAGCATGAACGGTAGGTTCAGTGGTTGGCTCCTCATTCCCGGAGCTGGGCCGGCGAAAGGTTAACGGCAGTTGCGGGTGAAGCTCGTTGGGAATCATCTCGATGGCCGCCGTATTGGGAAACAGGTAATCCGGCTGGTATTGAACGGCATTACCAAAAAGGACGTCCGATTCAGCACTTGATTTCACGCATAATCCATAGGGTGAAAAGTTATTCTGCTGGTACTGTGAACGTTCCCAGAGGTAAATGGACGATGTTTTTTCGTTTTTGATCTCTTCCTCGCTGGTTACGTAAAGCAACTCCAGGAAAAAATTCTCAAAGTAGAATTTCCGGTTAGCCGTACCCTGTCCCGGATGCGAGCGACTGCTGCCTTCCGTAAACCCGGAGTCGGTTAGTTCCTTTGCGGCTTCGTTTGGTTTATTCGTAAAAATAAAAATATGATCTATCTCCATCGGATATGTTGGTTTCTCCCTCTACACTGTAATCGGCCATTAAGGGTTAGTAAATTGAAAACGTTAACCTGGACAATATCTTTTAAGGTATTGAAATTAAGCTCGACTTTAGCTATTTGAAATGCTGGTTAAAAAGCTTCAACACAATTCAAAAAACACTTTTTTAACTATTTAACATCTCATTTTTAAACCGACGTTAAAAATTAACCTGATAAATATGTTTTTAGTTGAGTAGCTTTTCACAATCTGAAAGGTGCTAAAGTGGAGGTAAGGAAACTGCAACTATACAATACCCGGCTGTTCATTATTTTATAGTAGAAGAAGAGGTAGAACAGCAACCCGGGTTTTACAGTCGTATCAACACGCTGGGGTTAGCTGTTTTTTTCCCAGATCAGGTTAATATTTTTCTCTCTTTTCAATAATTCTTCTACCGTTATTTTCTTCTTCTCATGATAACCAGGTACAAAAGGGGTATAGCCGTAACTGCTGAGCAGGTGAATTAATCCGGCCGGGTCGACCCCTCCTTTTCGCATGTAGCCGGGTGAAAATTCGGCCAGGATTACCGGTACGTGCTCCAGTAGCTTACTTCCTCCTTTAAAAGCGAAGTACTCGTACCCTTCGATATCAATTTTCAGAAACCTGATACGGCCTGCATCCAGTTGTTGCTCTTCAATAAACTCGTTAAATGAAATGGTTTCCACGGCTATGGAAGGCCCCGGATTGATATCCAGCATGGAATGCCGGCCCGGGTTACTCGACTTATATTTATGCAAATGCCGGGTTTCAGCCTGCTCGGCAATGCCTTTCTTCACCGCAACTACGTTGGGGCAGTGATTTTTTTCCAGGTTCCAGAGCAGGCTGGAGTAATTATCCGGATCGGGCTCAAAGGCGTAAATCGTAGCTTCACGGGCAAAATAGCTACTCAACAGCACCGAATACCACCCTACGTTGGCCCCGACATCAAATATAATATCCCCTTTCTCAAACCATAAATGCCTGAGCAGATAATCCGACAAGTCGGGCTCGTAATAACCCTTTTTATAAATTTCCCGGCCGCCACCATCGGGCGTACTGAAACGGATTTTTAAATTCCTGTATTGAGTTGCCGTACCAACCAGGTGCTTTCTGCCCAGTACAAAGCGGTTAACGATATAAGCAATTGAATTCAGGTAATAGTCCGTACGCTTCATCGCATCATGTTTCCTGCAATATATCTTCTTTTTTGTATTTGGCACCCACCCTGCAACTTCTGGGTTACTTTCGTAGTTCCTACACTAATAAACGGAAGGAATATGAACAGCACGGTAACTGAGAACATTAAGAAACAAGACATTCGTAAGCTGGCACCGGAAGCCATTAAAACTTTTCTGCTGGAACACGGGGAAAAGGCTTTCCGGGCCAAACAAATTCACGAGTGGTTGTGGCAGAAGAGTGCCTGCAGTTTCGATGAAATGACCAGCCTGTCGAAGGCTACCCGTGAGCTGTTAAAAAAGCACTTCAATATTTTGCCGGTTGCCGTGGATACCCGGCAAATTAGCTCCGACCGTACCATTAAATCTACGTTTAAACTGCACGATGGCCACTTAATTGAAGGAGTGCTGATCCCGATCGATGGTAATGTACCCCGCGGTGAAACCATGCGGGCCCGGATGACGGCCTGTGTATCTTCCCAGGTCGGTTGTTCACTAAGCTGCAAGTTCTGCGCTACCGGTTACATGGACCGCAAAAGGAACCTGGATGCTGCTGAAATTTACGACCAGGTAGTAGCCATCCGGAACCAGGCTAGCGAAAATTACGGGGAAACGCTTACCAATATTGTGTACATGGGCATGGGTGAACCGCTGCTAAATTATAAAAACGTGCTGCAATCGATCGAGCATATTACCTCGGAGAAGGGATTGAACATGTCGCCCCGGCGAATTACTGTTTCTACTGCCGGTATTGCCAAGATGATTAAAAAACTGGGCGACGACCAGGTAAAGTTTAACCTGGCCCTTTCCCTTCACGCTGCTAATGATAAGAAGCGCGACCAGATTATGCCCATTAACGAGGCTAATTCATTGGATTCGTTAAAGGAGGCGTTACAGTATTTTTATAAGAAAACCCGCACTCGCGTTACGTTCGAGTACATCGTGTTCCATCATTTCAATGATACCCTGCAAGATGCCGCCGAGCTGTACGAATTCAGTAAGGTGGTGCCCTGCAAAATCAACCTGATTGAATATAACCCCATTTCGGAAGCTTCTTTCCGCAATGCAGAAGGCGATAAAATTGATGCCTTCGCCGATTTCCTGGAAAATAAGGGCTTAACCGTGAATGTGCGCCGCAGCCGGGGCAAAGACATCGATGCCGCCTGCGGCCAGCTGGCAAACAAGAAGTAGGCTTGTTCTGGTAGGCTAATCGGGCTGTGTATCCGCTTCGCCTGGTCTGTTCATAGACTTAGCTTTGCTCCCGGGCGCTGTTAGATGGTTGCACAGCTACGTACAACTGCGCAAGTTAATCGAAGTGGGCGCGGGCCGATTACTTGTTTCGCCAAGTTTGGAGCGGGTACCGGTTTTGGCCCTGGAAGAATTACAACGATGAACAACTTTGTGGATAAAATGAAGAAAAAGCAGGGCCGCAGAAAAAAGACGACGATGCGATGATAAAAAACGAGCCACGCTAAACAAAAATGGGCCACGATAGTAAAAAACCCTCCACGATGAAGAAATACGCGCCACGATTGAAAAATATCTAACAAGATTAAAAAATATTAGACACGATTTAAAAAACAGGCTTTTTCCTTATCATCCTAATAAAATAAAAACGACTATCCCACAAAGTGTGTAAGTAGGGAAAAAGAGCTGGGGAAGTGACTTCCCCAACCTTTTTTATTTTTAGCGCTTTAAATTACACCCAATAAAAAAAGCGGATCCAACAGGATCCGCTTTCTACTAATTGAAAGGGGGTTGTTTACCGGTTATCGATTTTTCTTACCCGTTCGTACGCTTCGGAAAGCACTTTATTTGTGCGCTGAATAATCGGGATCATGTAGTCGACCTTGTCGTTCAGCAGCTCAACGGCTTTTTCAACTAACCGACGGTTTACTGCCTTCAGTCGGTTGGCTTCTTTGCGTTGCACCCGGTTATGCGAAACGATATCGTGAAACTCATTGCGCAGGGCCTGCGCTGCTTCTACCCACTCGGGCGCAACCCCTACCTGGGTTAATTGCTCAGCGTGAACGGCAGCTTCTTCCAGAATTACACTGCTATAAACCAGGTAAGCCGTTTCCCGCTGGGTTGTGAATCCTTTCGGGGAAAGCACCAGCTTATTGGCCAGGCCCGGGTCATCGGTCAGTTTAGCAATAACCAGCAGCCCGGAACGAATTACGTTCAACTGATTGGCCAGTGCTTCCTTCACCTTCTTTTTATTCACGGTGGCCTCCTTATTATTGGGCAGGGCTTCGTGTAAATTGGTGCGAATTTGTCCTAGCGTCTGGTCCAGTTCGGTTTTAGCCTGTACCACCACCGGGTAATTGTTCAGCTCGGGGGCATGATTTTGTAATACTTCCTGAATCGACAGGAGCATTCGGTAACGATTGGATGTTCTCTGATCCATGATTGAAATAAAGTTAAATGGTTTTAAAATGATTTAGTGTTGCGCAACGATGTAAAGGTAGGCCTCGGGGTTGTCAGATCGGGACAACGGCTATTTCAATAGTTGTATTTATTTAAGCTAATTATTAAAAAGTATTAATATATTTAACTAAAAAGTTATGAATCTGTAAATACACCTGTAACTCCATTGTCTCTATTTGACAATAGTTAATAATTACTTTTTAAAAGGGGTGCGATGAGCTGTTTCTTCAGCCTGTAGGTACGGAGGCGTTTGCGCACCAGTACAGTTTGTGTGGAATGATTGTACGCCGGGGTATTGCAAATACCGACCAGTACCGGGTACCGGTTAGTTTAGTTGCGCAGGCACTGGGCGATTTGTTTATTCAAAAAAAAAGCCGGCAGAACTAAATCTGCCGGCTTGTTTTATTTAAGTGTTACTACGTGATGCGTATTAACGACGGTTCGTGCCTACAGGGGGTAGGGCTTCTCCTTCCACCCAGGGGGCACCACTTTCAATGATAGCTCGTGAAACTTTATTCATTTCACTTTTTGCTTTATCCAGTTCAGTGCGCAGGGCATTTAACTGATCCTCTACAATAACCAGCGTTTTCTTGTTGGTTTCTGTAGGGCCGTAAGTAGCATACTGAATACTTTTCTGAATTGAGAATAACCGGTCGTTTACCGTAGGTTTTATTTTTTCACCCACCATTCTTTTGGCCGGATTACCCAACAAGCTGGCTTCCAGGTTAACCAGGTTGCTACGTAAACTATGTACCTTGGCATCCATCTCTCCCGGCTCCATTGTAGATCGAGCCAGAGATTCCTGCAGCTTTTCTACCTTCATCATGGCATTTCCGATGCTTACCTGCAGGGCAGAAGCCGAACGGGTAGCATCTTCGTAATCTCTCCAAAAGGCAGCGGCAACCGCTGGCTCGGTTCCTTCCAGGGCCCCTTCGCGTAGCGGTTCTACTTCAAAACTAATGGGGCCGGCCAGTTGGGTAATGGCGCCATTTTCCTGTTTCGACAACGTAGCCGTGTAAGTACCCGGTGCGGCCATCATACCTTTCGGCTCGTATTCTTCTTTTCCGGCCTGCATTTTAATGGCGTTCGGTGCCGGGTAACGTAAATCCCAGGCTACCCGGTGGAAGCCTTTTTCCTTTGGCCCCTCCATTCGGCGAACCACACTGCCGGCTTCGTCTTTAATGGTGAGCCAGATTTTCGGCTCCATCTGGGTTTTTTCAGCCGCTACTTGTTCCCATCCGGGGAACGGGATGTCCTGGTCTAGCATAGCTGTTTCCTTTTCCTTGCGCTCTTCTTCCATGCTCTTCAGTCCGTTGCGCAGATGATAAGTAAGCACGGCGCCAAAAGGAGGGTTATCGGCCACGTAGTGCGAAGCACCCTGTGAACCTTTCTTACTATCGAAGCTCAGGTGCGAGCGGGGAACGTACCACCAGGCTTTACGGGTAGAATACAGTTCCGCCTCGGCCATGAGGTTTTCTTCACTCACTTCACGCAGTACACTAATATCGTCCAGAACGAAGAACCCTCTTCCGAACGAGGCACCTACCAGGTCGTCTTCACGCTTCTGGATGGCCAGGTCGCGGAAAGAAATTGTAGGTACGCCACCGGTTAGCTTGGTCCACTGTTGGCCCCGGGTGTTGGAAAAGTATATTCCGTACTCGGTAGCGAGGAAAAGCAGTTCAGGTTTTACGTGGTCCTGTACCAGTCGCCATACCAGCGTGCGATCGGGCAGGTTAGCCCTGAGCGATTTCCAGCTTTGCCCTTTATCGGTACTCATAACCACGTAAGGCGTGTAATCGCCATACTTATGATTATCGAGGCTCACGTACACAGTGTTGGCGTCGTGCAGGTCGGCCTTGATGTCGTTTACAAAAGCCGTGGCCGGAACACCGGGAATAGAACCTACATCAATTTGTTGCCAGTTTTCGCCACCGTCTTCGGTTACCTGGATAATGCCATCATCCGTTCCGGCGTACAACAGGCCTTCCTGCTGCGGTGATTCCGACAGGGAAGTAATGGTATTGTAGTTCGACATGGCGAACATATCCCACGGGGCATCCCAACTCTGCTTTTTACCCATGATCGGCAGGGTGATGCGCTCCTGGTCTTTGGTAAGATCGCCGGAAATGTTTTCCCACTCGTCGCCACGGTTTTCCGATTTCCATACCCGCTGCGAAGCAAAGTAAATACGCGACGGTTTGTGGGGGCTAACCAGGATAGGAGAATCCCAGTTGAACCGCTCATAATCTTCATCAGGACCGGGCTGCGGCTGAATGTCTACCACCTCACCGGTGCTCATATCAATTCGGGAAAGGTTACCTTCCTGTCGTTCGGCATAAATGATATCGGGGTTACCCGGTTCGGTGGCGGTCTGGTGGCCGTCCCAGTTCAGCACTACCCGCCAGTCGGAATTCTGGATACCGTGAACATTATCGGTGCGTGAAGGGCCACCCTGGGTGCTGTTATCCTGGGTTCCGCCGTAAATATTGTAAAAAGGCTCGGCATCGTCTACTGCCACTTTGTAAAACTGGGTAACCGGCAGGTTATCAATGAAGCGCCAGTTCTCGGTTAAATCGAAGCTTTCGTACAGGCCACCATCGGTACCTACCAGCAGGTAGTCGGGATCGCTGGGCTTAAAGGCAACAGCGTGGTTATCGCCGTGCTTGAATTCACTTTTCATGCGGTAGAAATTCTTACCCCCGTCGTCCGATACCTGCATCCGGGAATCGATCAGGTACAGTCGGCCCTCCTGGTGGGGAGAAGCGTACAGTTCCTGGTAGTAGTGCGGTCCGGTGGCGCTGGCTACGGCGTCGGATTGCTTGTTCCAGTTCATGCCGCTGTCGTCCGACTTATACACGCCCCCGGTGCGGCGCTCTTCCTCGATGGCTGCGTAAATAACGTTACTGTTCTGGGGAGAAAGGGCCAGCCCGATTTTACCTACGTTGCCATCGGGCAAACCGCGGGTAAGGCGCGTCCAGGTTTCTCCGCCATCGGTGCTTTTATGGATGCCCGACCTGGGCCCGCCGCCCATGTAAGCAGCTACTGTGCGGTGACGCTGCCAGGTAGCGGCATACAGTTCGTTAGGGTTGTCGGGGTTCATTGCAATGTCGGTTACGCCGGTCCATTCGCTATCGCCCAGGGTTTTAGTCCAGGTTTTACCACCGTCGGTCGACTTGTAAAATCCACGATCGCCCCCCTTACTCCAGAGCGGGCCCTGGGAGGCCACGAACATTACATCGGAGTTATTGGGATGGATAACAATTTTAGAAATATGTTCAGAGTTGGGCAGCCCCATATTCTCCCAGGATTTACCACCGTCCATGCTACGGTAAATGCCATCGCCGTAACCGATGTGCCGGCCGCCGTCGTTTTCGCCCGTACCAACCCAAACGGTATTGGGGTTGTTGGGGTCAATGGCCACGCAGCCAATGGAGTAGGAACTTTCTTCGTCGAAAACGGGCGTCCAGGTGGTACCGGAGTTCACCGTTTTCCACACCCCGCCGGAGGCTACCCCAACGTACCAGGTGTTTTCGTTTTCCGGGTGAATAACCACATCGCCAATCCGGCCCGACATGAAAGCCGGCCCGACATTTCTCAGTTTTATTCCCTCAAAGGTTTCTTCATTCATTACCGAAGAAGAAGCCGGGGATTGATTTTTTCTGCGTTGAGCATCGGCAGGCTGCAAAAACAGCAGCATGGCCACGCACAACATCCATAAATTTTTCATGATGTGTAACAGGTTTGAATACAAGTATTTAAACTAATGAAAATGTCTGATAAAGTAGTGCAGACAAATTTAGTTTATTAAAATACTGCTTAAAAAGGGCATTATAAACCAAATGCCGAAAAAGTTACGGATTATCAACCAACGGGCCGGTTTAGCAGATGAACCGCTAGCGGATCACGGGAATATCTTCTTCTTTTTTCTTTTCGCGGAAAATCAGCTCGCCAAAGTTATAAAGGTAAGTTATCGTATACTGCAGGTTAAAATTGAGGATAGAACGGGGAATGGGTTCCAGGTTAATAGCCCTGACGCTGCGCAGCCCGAATGCTAAACGAGCTTCGGCCTGGAAAGTACCGATTTTGCTGGCGTAGGCCAGGCCCAGCCCACCGGCGATACCGAAATCGAATTTCCGGTCGCGGTCGGGGTTATAGCGAATCAGCAGCCGGTTTACCATGCTATCGGGCAGGTTTACCGTACCCCGGCCGGAAATAGAGGCCGTTTCGCTGCTATTCACCACGAAGCCGGTATACAGCCCGATGTTCAGGAAATAACGCAGGCGTTGCCCCAGGTAAAGGTGGGCCATAATGGGTACTTCCACGTAATCGAGAGCCGTAGTGTAGATGGTATCGATGCGCTCGAAGTTGGGATCGTTAATGCGTTCGCCCCATCCTTTACGTACGTAAGTAATTTCACTGCGCAACCCGGCGTTAGGTTTTTTTTGCCAGCCTATGGCTATACCACCCAGGTAACCCAGCGGGAAGGTCCGGTTATTGTTAAACCGAAGCCGGTCGATTACCTGGGCGTCGTCGAAAGCACTGGTTACGGTTGCACCCAGTCGGGGGCCAACGCTGAACTGCGCTTCAGTTATTAGTGGAACAAGAAAAAGCAGGCCGAACAGGCCGGCCACAAAATACCGCATACTACTTACCATTCAACAGATCCGTGCACCACACCTCCCGACGAATCGGAAGCGGCACCGGTTACCGAGGCAAGGCAATTTACTTCATTGCGAAGCTTACGCAAGCCCAGGAAAGCAAAGATAAGGGCCTCTTTGTAATCTATGATGGTTTTATCGGGAATAACTACATCGGCCAGGCTTTTGCACTGGTTCTGGATGGCATTTACCAGCACCCGGTTGTACGCCCCGCCGCCGGTAATGAGGAGGCTGGTTTTCCCTTTCCTGCCGAAAAAGGTCAGTGCCTGCTGAACCTGTTCGGCAATGTGCTGAATGCAGGTGGCCATTAAATCGGAGTTGCTCAGGTTGCTCTGTTTAAGCCGGGGGATGAACTCCCGTTCCACCCATTCGTACCCGAGCGATTTGGGTGCCGGTAAGCTATAATAATTTAACTGGTTCAGCGTGGTGAGCAAACTGTAATTGCAGGTGCCCTGGCTGGCGATCGTTCCGTCCCGGTCGAAGGGTTGCCCTTCCTGCCGGGCCAGGTAATTAAGCACCATGTTGGCCGGGCAGATGTCGTAAGCCATTCGCTGTTCGTCTTTTTCTGCTGAAATGTTGGCGATACCACCCAGGTTCAGGCAAAAACTATAGGCACTAAACAGGAAGCGGTCGCCCAGGGGGACCAGCGGTGCGCCCTGCCCTCCGAGGGCCACGTCGAGGTTACGAAATTGGGTAACCACCGGAATATTTAGCTGGCTGTAGAGGTGAAACCCCGAACCTGCCTGCCAGGTAATGGTTTTTTCGGGCTGATGAAAAATGGTATGGCCGTGCGAGGCAATAAAGTCGGGCTGAAGCTGGTGTTCCTGAATAAAACCATTCACCGCCCGGGCGAACCAGTTTCCAAGGTCTACATCGAGTTCAACCAGTTCCTGGGCGCTCTGGTGCACGGCGTGCTGCAACCGCTGCTGCCACTGCTCATCGTAAGGATGGGTTTGAGCGTACGGAATGGCAAACTGCCAGCCGTCGGGAACCGGGGTAAATTCTACGTAAGCCATATCGAGCCCGTCGAGCGAGGTGCCCGACATGAGGCCAATAGCTTTATAAGGGTTGGGATCAGACATTTTCTTGGTTTATGTTGGGTACACCCGGCGACCGGAAAGTTTTTATTTCGCCGTTATCATCGTACAGGAAATAGGCTTCAATGCCCTCGAGCGATTGCAGCAGTTTCTTTGAATCTTCCAGCCCCATCACCATAAAAGCGGTGGCGTAAGCATCGGCTTCGGTACAGTTTTTGGCGAACACCGTGGCACTAAGCAGGGTGTGTTCTACCGGGTAACCGGTTTTTGGGTTGATGGTATGCGAATACCGTTTTCCATCTTTCACGTAATAGTTGAGGTAGTTGCCCGAAGTGGCCATGGCCTGGTTAGAAAGCGGGAACACGGCCACGTATTCGCCCGATCCGTCGGGCTTGCTCACCCCGATGCGCCAGGGTTTAGCGTCGGCATTTACACCGCGGCAAACCACTTCCCCTCCTATTTCTACCTTTAAGTTATTAATTCCCTTATTCTCCAGGAAATCGGCTACTACATCAACTCCGTACCCTTTAGCAATGGCACTAAGGTTAACCGATACGGCCGGATTATTTTTATAGGCACGGCTTTCATTGAAGGAAATATGTTCAAAACCTACCAGTTGCAGCAGCGAATCGACGGTTTGTTGTTCCGGGTAAATGGGTTCTTCGGGCCCAAAGCCCCAGGCATTTACCAGCGGGCCAACGGTGGGGTCGAACGCGCCATTAGTGATTTTACTGATTTGCTTGCTTTGCTTCAGCATTTTGGGGAAGTAAGGCAGGTTAAAGTTCAGGCTATCCTGTTTGTTGAAGCGGGAAATTTCGGAATCGGGAAGGTAGTGGTTCACCGACTGGTTGAACACCTGAAGTAGTGAATCGATACTTTTCTTGAAATTTCGCTGGTTATTGTCCAGGTAACGGATGTCGTAATACGTGCCCATCGTTTCCCCTTTCACCGTAATCTGTTCTACTTCTTCGCTGCCATTACTGCGCGACATCCAAACGATGCCCAGCAGGGAAAGCAGTACAACTGAGTAGATTAGGTTCTTTCGCTTATTGTCCATGGTAAGGTAGTTCCTGGTAAACTAATTTTAGCAAGCTAACAATTCAACGGCTATATACGATCGCCAGCCGGGGTAAAAATTAAGGAAAGTTCATTGCAGGCACATTGTAAGGATTAATGAACTGAAGCGTGATTTAGCCACGTAAAATGGTACCTTATTTGGTACAGGTAAAGCAAAAATTAACTGCATGAATAAGCATTTATATTTTATTGGTGTACTGTTCAGTTTGTTCCTGTTTTCCTGCGAGGAAGGTGAGCAGGCAGAGCCATCGGGTACACTGGAAAATGTTGAAGCTCCGAGCCTGGATATGAGAAACCGGAACGGAACTACCGTATCATTTACGGCATCGGTTACCGATCCGCCGGACGGCGGTGAGCTTCACTACGCTCTGATCAGGGAAAATGACCCTTTTCCTACGGCAGGTGATGTATTCGGGGGCAGTGTTTATTTTAAAGAGGTGGAACCGCTGGGCGGAAGAGATTTTATGCTGGTATCGTTTACAGGCGTGCGAACGGATGAGGACTACCGGATTGTGGCTGTAATTGCGGTAGATGATCGGCATACCAGCTTATCAAACACATTAGAGATAACAGTAAATTAGTGTAAGGTTGCTTTCATGGTAAAAAGGTGGTTGTGCAATGCAAACCACTTTTTTTTATTTACCGACTCGCGTCGATTTTCATTTCCTCCCTGAGGTGGGCAATATGATAATGCAGCGCTACCTCCCAGTTTACGGCGGCGTCCCAGTGGGTGCCCACGTAAGTATCGCCCGAATATATGTGCTTTACGTAGTATTTATACACCCGGGAATGGGCCGGAATATTTTTCACCTTGTACCCGGCAGAATCGGGGATAACGGAAGCATAAGTTTCTGGTTCCTCAACCTGATCGTATTCGAGGTAATTCCTGATCTGCTTCCCGGTCGTATTTAACTGGAGGAGGATATACTGATAGCCTTCATTCCGCAGCGTTTTTTCAGACTTTTCCGGGTCTACGATACCATATTCGTACGGATAATTTTTCATTACCCGTTCAATTTCTTCTTTGTTGGCAATGGCGGGAACTGCCAGTTTATCGAGCTTCAGGTTACGGGCAAAGCTCTCGTATCGGCGCTTGGCCAACATATTTACGTTACGGGAAAACTCAGGAATTTCCAGGATCAGGAAGTTTTGCCTGGGCAAGCCACGGCCTGCAATGGTGGTACGAAATTGAAATAACAGATCATCCAGTGAAGTACCTTCCCACTTGAAGACGCCCTTTTCCCGGTTATACAATTCGGGTGCGTTATTGAAAACTCCCAGTCCTATACGGTAAGTACTGCCGTTGTACTCGAAGAGGATAATATTTTTAATTCGTCGCTGGCGCATTTCCCGAACCTGGGAGCGGGTAACTTCCAGGCCAGCGTATAAGTTGTACGCATTATAATAAATCACCGGGTCGATACCCAGGTTGCGGAGCACCGGGTGAATGGCTCCGGCCAGTTGCTGCACGTTACCCACAATCGGGTAACCACCTTCCTGGCTAACCGGAGGAGAAATAACAACAGCGGTACTTGTATAGAGTAAATTTTCGGGAATCTGCTGATATTCCGGGTATTCAACTAGCCGGGGCAGGCGGTTATTTTGTTGCGCGTACGTTACCAGGGAGGTAATTATGAGCACCCAGGTGAGCAAAACGGTTTTTCGTAACATGCAGGTCATACTATACTAATGCACGAACTTACTATAAATTGTTCACTAGAGTAATTGAATACGGGTAAAGTAATAAAATGCGCCAATTAACCGACTGGTTGCCCCGTACAGAAGCTGCATTTTAATTCATAATGCGGGTTTGCTTACCCGTACAGCCTGAACAACCCGGGTTGTTCGGACAACAAAAAAGGGTTCGTTACCGAACCCTTTTTATAAATAATAACTTAACGGGGGTTAATCTACTTCTTCTTTAACACCCTGGCGTTTCATTTCATGGCGGATAAGTTTACGGTGGTAGCTCTCACGCATGCTCTCTTCATCATCAACTTTCTTTTCGTGCTCGTTACTTAACCCCTGTAACAGGCTGTAGCACATAATGACAAGAAGTATTGCAAATGGTAAACCGGTAGTGATGGTTGCTGTTTGCAGAGCACCTAAACCACCACCAATTAACAATACAGCAGCTACGGCCCCTTCAGTTAAAGCCCAAAAAATGCGCTGTCCTACGGGAGCATCGGTTTTTCCTCCACTGGTAATGCTATCGACCACAAGCGAACCCGAGTCGGAAGAGGTAACAAAGAAAATCATAACCAGGGCAACACCGATGGCAGAGGATATACCCGAAAGTGGAAAATTGTCGAGTAACTGGAACATTGCTGTGGACACGTCTTCTTCTACTGCCTGAGCTATTCCTGCATTTCCATTCATTTCCAGGAATAGCGCTGACCCACCAAAGGCTGAAAACCAGAGGAACGTTAGTAAAGAAGGTACAACCAGCACGCCTAATACAAATTGCCTGATGGTTCTGCCGTACGAAACCCGGGCAATGAACATCCCTACGAAGGGGGCCCAGGAAATCCACCATGACCAGTAAAACACAGTCCAGCTGTTCTGCCAGTCTCCCTGCTGGTAGGTTTCTGTCCAGTAGCTCAGGAAGAAAAAAGATTGCAGGTAATTCCCGGTATTCTGCACAAATCCGTTGAGGATAAACAAGGTAGGCCCAATAATAATGAT
Organism: uncultured Roseivirgaceae bacterium; assembly: GCA_964542855.1. Taxonomy (GTDB): domain Bacteria; phylum Bacteroidota; class Bacteroidia; order Cytophagales; family Cyclobacteriaceae; genus CAZIWJ01. Next base: position 1,012 of record CAZIWJ010000027.1, on the reverse strand, counting down.
GAAGATTAGGAAAAGGCCGGCGATTCGTAGATTCCATTCACTTAAAAAGCGTACGCCTTTATCGATACCCAGTACTACCGAGCCCGTAGCAGCCAGGGTAATGAGAATAATTAAAGTTACCTGCATAGTGGTATTGTTTGGTATGCCAAACAGGTAGGCGAAGCCTGAATTAATCTGCGTCACACCAAAGCCAAGAGAAGTTGCCAACCCGAAAAGGGTAGCCAACACGGCTATCACATCAATGACATCACCAATTCTGCCGTATACCCGGTTACCAATGAGGGGATAAAATACCGAGCGAATTGATAAAGGTAACCGACGGTTGAAGGCAAAAAAAGCAAGCGATAAACCAACGAGGGCGTAAATACCCCAGGCGTGCAAGCCCCAGTGGAGGAAACTGAAGTTCATGGCATTTTCGGCAGCTTCAGGCGTCCTGGGTTCTCCGTAAGGTGGGTTAACGTAATGGCTTATCGGCTCGCCCACGCTCCAGAAAATAATACCAATACCCATACCGGCACTAAACAGCATGGCAAACCAGCCCAGGGTTGTGAATTCAGGTTTAGCCTTGCTACCCCCAATCCGAATATCACCGAACCGGCTTAGGCCAATGTAAATCATGAATACGATGAAGAGGTTAACCAATATTACAAAAAACCATCCGACATTGGACGAAATAGATTGCTGAATGGAGTTGAACACTTTTTCCATCGGCTCACCAACCAGTAAAGTAACCGTAATGAATGTAAAGATTAAAATTATTGCCGGCCAGAATACAGGAGGATGAATGTCGAAGTATTTTTTATCGGAAGCAGCCCAGGGGGCGTCTTTGTTATCCTGGTCTTGATTGTTTTCTTCTATGCCGTTTTGTTTGTTGGATATCATGTAAGCACTAATTGGTTATAAATTACAATGCATATAAATGCAACATTATAAACATAATTTTTACCATAAAAGCAAATTTAGCCCGGTAAATTACCTACTAGTATACGTAATCTGGTAGTAAATGACTACG
>CAZIWJ010000026.1:0-23507 GCA_964542855.1 uncultured Roseivirgaceae bacterium | reverse complement strand
TACGCTGCTTTTTCAATGTAGGGATAATACTCGCCAAACATTGATTTTTTAAACCGGGTAACGGCCGAAGTTTCCAGGTCTTCAAAAAGCTCTTCGATGAACGTTTTCTTTTTGGGCAGGTACTCTATGGAGTAACCCCCTTCAGCAAGCCCTGCTTTTTCGGCAGCAATTCCTACAGCGTCGTCCAGCCCGCCGAGTAAATCGACCAGGTTTATATCCTGGGCATCGCGTCCGCTGTATACCCGTCCGCCGGCCAATTTTTCCAGCTCTTCAATAGGCATGTTACGGCCTTCCGCAGCTTTTTGGGTAAAATCGGCATAACCGTTGTCGAGCGACTCCTGGATGATTGCCCTTTCTTCCTCGTTAAGACTGGATGTTAACCGGTTGATATCGGAATATTTACCCGTGGTAATGCGTTCGGTGGTTACCCCAATTTTATCTTCCAGGAATTTTTCAGCGTTGAAAGTAACCAGGATAATACCGATAGAACCGGTAATGGTGTTGGGGTGGGCTACAATGGTATCGCACGACATGGCCAGCTGGTAACCGCCCGAAGCAGCTACATCGCCCATAGAAGCAATGACCGGCTTTTCTTTGGCTGCCAGTTGAATTTCGTTCCAAATGGCATCGCCCGCAATAGCAACCCCGCCGGGCGAATTAATCCGCATTACGATTGCTTCAACTTTTTCATCTAACCGGGCTTCCCGAATTGACCGGGTAAACGTTTCCGATCCAACGCCTCCATTAATGCCATCGCCTTTTCCAAAACCGATGTTACCATTGGCCACCACAACAGCAACCTTACTGTCGGCCCCGTTAAAATCAGCCTTAATGGTTCGTTGGTATTTGTCGTAAGACAAAAAATTGATGTCTTCCACGCTATTTATCCCTAACCTGTTCTGAATAGTTTGCAGTACATCGCTGTAGTAGGCCAGCCCGTCAACCAAACCGTATTCCAGGGCTTCAACCTGGTTGTTTACAATCATGTTATCGGAAAGGTAGCGCAAAGAATCAACACCAATACCCCTGGACTCACTAACCATGTTGAGGTAATAATCATAAATAGAATTGAGGTATTCGGATATTTGTTCTTTGTTTTCCTCGCTTAAGTCTTCACGGATAAAAGGTTCGGCGGCACTTTTGTACTCACCAACCCGAAAAATCTGCGGCTCCACACCCAGTTTATCGAGCGTTTTTTTAATAAAAGTTACCTCGGAAGTAAGCCCGTTAAACTCCATGCTGGTAAAGTCGGGGTTAATAAAAATACTATCGGCAACTGATGCAACGAGGTAAGCATTTTCGGTAATCAGGTCGCCGTGGGCGTAAATAAACTTGCCGGTTTGTTTAAATTCCTTCAACACGTCTCTTATTTCCTCGCTGGCAGCCGGCCCGGCGGTAGAAAAAGCTGCATCGAGCATGATGCCTTTAATTTTTGGCTCTTCTGATGCCTGCCTGATGGCTTCTTTAAAATTTAATAACCCAATATTGTTGGGTGAAATACCCTGAAGAGCGGGAATATTGCCAAAAGGGTTGTCGCGGGTGCGCTCAACAACGGGCCGGCTAAAACTGAGTTTTAATACAGAATTATCTTTAAGGGTAGCTTGCTGCTCGGAAGATGCGGATGCTATTATTCCTACGAAAAAAAAGGAAATCAGGAAGAAAAAGATTAACAGCCCCACGATGGTGGCCAGAACATTTACTAAAAATTTCATTTATTATCAGGTTTATTATCTGGTTTGTTTAAAGTGTATAAGAACTCAAACGGTTTTAAAAGAAAATGCGTTTAAAAATTCATGAATGATGTGTATTTACTACTGGGCTCAAACCTGGGAAACCGGGCTTCTCAACTATCGCTGGCCGTTGAGAATATTGAAAACTTCGTGGAAAAGATTGCAGCAATTTCGGATTTATATGAATCGGCTGCCTGGGGAGTTGAAGATCAGCAGGATTTTTACAACCTGGTTATCCGGGTAAGTACTTTAATGCCGGCAAGTGAATTGCTGTTATCCACGCAGGGTGTAGAGAAAAAAATGGGCAAGGTTAAACTGGGTCGGTGGATGCAGCGCTCAATAGATATCGATATCCTGTATTATAATGGCGAGATAGTAAACAGGCCAGAACTCATCATTCCCCACCCTCACATTCAGAAAAGAAAATTCACCTTACTACCCATGGCCGAACTGGCACCCGGATTTGTTCACCCGGTACTGGGAAAAACACAGCAGGAACTACTGGAAAATTGTGAGGATCCACTTTGGGTCAGGCCGATAGGTTCGCTACAAAGCAAGGTAAGTGAATAAGAGTAAGAGTGGTACAGAACGCACTAATCGCCGGGCAACTGGCGGATGAGCATAAAAATAGAACCAGTTAAAGACAGAAGGGTAAAGCTGAGCAGAAATACCGGAAATTGAAGTTCCAGCCACTGGTCAAGACTATACCCCCCCCACATGGCCAGCCCAATGGTACCGACCATCTGGAAGGCTAGCCCGGTATATTTCAAGTAAGAATCCGCTCGCTGCTTGTTATCAGGCAACTTCTGCGGCTGCTTTCTTGAGGCTTTCTTTTTGTCGTTCGCGATCTTTCTGACTCTCTATAGTAATTTCTTTAATGGTAACGCCCATTTTACACGTTCCATTTAATACGGCACCCGATTCCACAACCATTTTATTGGTTACAATATCGCCGTGAATAATGGCCGTTGGCTTTAAAACCAGTAAATCGGCCACCTCAATAGATCCATTTACTTCTCCGGCAATTTCAGCATTCTGGGCAAGAATATTGCCTTCAACGTAAGAAGATTTTCCGTGGGCAGTTTTGGCTTTTGAAGTAATGTTTCCCCGAACAGTTCCTTCAACACGAATGTTACCAACTGTTTCAACGTTACCATCTACAACCGTTCCCTTTTCAATAATACTGCTTGTACTGTTAGCGGCTTCCACTTTCTTTTCTTGATTTTGATTATTAAACATACACTTAAAATTAGTTTACTGCGGGTTAAAATGAAATAAATTCTTCGGGATTTACAGGGTTTCCATTGTACCAAAGTTCAAAATGGAGGTGTGGCCCGGTAGTTAATTCACCAGAATTACCGATAATAGCAACTACATCACCGGCATTTACATAATCTCCAACCTGTTTCATGACGCTGGAATTATGCTTGTAAAATGAAGTAATATTATTCCGGTGCTGAATAGCTACCACGTAGCCAGCATCCTGGGTCCATGAAGACAAAATAACTGTGCCATCGGCAACGCTTTTTACCGGTTCGTTTTTCCTGGAAACGATGTCAACGCCATAGTGACTTTCCTTGCTGTTAAATTTAGCAGAAACTATGCCTGAAAGCGGAACAAAGAAATAAATTTCATCGAGCGGACTGGCATTGTTGTTACTAACCAGCATAAGTTCCAGGGCTTCGTCTTCCTCGAATTCCTTTCGGAACTGGGAATCGATAGAAGGTAAACGCTGATTGCGGATTGCTTTCATCGTTTCCGACTCGGCAACGGTGTCTTTCGTGTAATTCGATTCGTCGTCGTTAAAACTATTCCCTTTCACAATCTTCTGAATGTTACCAATAAACTGATCTTTACGATCAACTTCCGTTTCCAGCGAGTCGACTGCCATCGCCAGTCTTACCAACCTGCGGTTTGCTTCAGCCTGGGCAGCTCTCGGGTCGAACCATTGCGATAGTACCGTATTCACCAAAAGAATCGATACTCCAAGAATAACCAGGCAAACCAGCGTCAGAAAAAAGATTAGCCAACCGTACGTAAACGGTAGCGTTGCTTTCTCGGCAAAATTTTCCTCGTTCCTAACCGTTAACAGGTAGCGATCAGTTAAGCGGTTAATAAATTTGCGTTTCGACTTCAATATTTCTTGTCTTTATGGTGAAACAAATGTAGCTATTAATATACTTTTGTTACCTGCACGAATTGGGATTAATCATATTCAGGTAACAAAATCTCATACATTGCAATATATTTCCAGGTACATATGAGCCAAGCCTTTAAAAAGTACTACATACTACTTGCTGCTTTTGTTTTACTGGGCTGTTCTCCTGAAGCAAGAGGCCCGGTGGCGAATGTTTATCACAACGTAACTGCGCGTTATAACGCATGGTTTTACGCTAAAAAAAGGCTCAAAACCGTGGAGCAGGAGCTGGAAAGCAATTACCAACGTAATTTTAATAAGGTGCTACCCGTGCTGGTGCCCGTTGATACCAACGTGGTTAACGGTGTTCAGGAAGAACTGGACGATTGCATTAAAAAGGCCTCAATTGCCATAGAAAGGCACCCCAATTCAAAATGGATTGACGACTGTTATATATTAATTGGCAGGAGCAGAAGCTATAACCAGGACTTTTCGGAAGCCATCACCACTTTTAAATACGTAAACACAACTAGTGAAGACCCCGCTGCCCGTCATCGTTCACTAATTTACCTCATGCGTACCTTTATTGCCTACGAAGAATATAACAATGCACTGGCCGTTGGGGAATACCTGTTAAAGCAGAATCTGAACCAGGACAATAAAAAGCTTTTCTTCCTTACCGGGGCTCATTTTTACCAGCTGAGGGAAGATTACCGAAATATGGGGCGTTACCTCCTTGCTGCCGTTCCCCTGTTGAAAAAAAGAGAGCGAAAAGCGGATATGCATTTTATTCTGGGCCAGATTTTCCAGGACCTCGACCTCGACGCCCAGGCTTACAACCAGTACGAAGAAGTGCTGAAGAATAACCCAGATTACGAATTGTTCTTTTACGCCCGCCTGAATATGGCCCAGGTGTACGACTTTAACCAGGATAACGACCTGAAAAAAATCCGTAAATATTTTGTTAAGCTGCTCAAAGACGAAAAAAACGTGGAGTTCCGCGATAAAATTTATTACGAAATGGCCCGGTTTGAGCAGCGCCAGCAAAATTTAGAACAAGCTATAGAATTTTACGAAAACTCGGTGGCCGCCAGCCAGAGTAACAACCGCCAGAAAGCTTACTCCTACCTGGAACTCGGTAAAATATACTACAACGATAAGCGCGATTACGAACAGGCTTCGCTGTATTACGACAGTACAGTATCTGTTTTGCCAAAAGACGAAGAAAGTTATCAGCGTACTGCCGACCGCCAGCAAGTGTTACAGGAATTTGTGAAGCAGCTAAAAATTATTAACGATAACGATAGCCTTATTCAACTGGCACAGCTCAATGAGGCTGAGCGGCTGGCTTACGTTAATGGTATTATTGCTAAAGAGCAGGCTGCCGCCGAAAAACTAGAGAAAGAACGGAGAAAGGAAAGAAGAAGACAGCAAAACGCGGCGGCTAATAATGCGCCGGCCAATTTCGGTAATCAGCAGTCTTTCAACTTATCCGGCCAAAGTGGTGATACCTGGTATTTTTATAATCCATCCTCGGTTAGTTCAGGGCAGAATGCGTTTAAAAACCAATGGGGCGACCGGCCGCTGGAAGATAACTGGCGCAGGAGTTCCAGGACAGCTACCGCTTCTTCCGGCCAGGAACCCGGCATTCCTTCCCCCCTGGCTTTAGAAGAGGAAGCAATTGCTCCCGGAGAACCCGAAAATATGACCGCCCGGCGCAGGCAGGAACTGCTGGCTTCAATTCCGAAAAGTGCCGAAGAAATGGGCGAAAAAATGGCTGAGGTGGAGCAGGCTTACCTGAAACTGGGAACGATTTACCATTACGACCTGAACGAAGATGAAAATGCCATTGAATCGCTGGAAACCATGCTACGCCGCTTTCCCGAATCGGAATTCCGGGCTGAAGTCCTGTACCAGTTGTATTTAATTTATTCCGAATTAAACCGTACGGCCGATGCCAGCCGGGTAAAAAGCGAACTGGTTCAGCAACACGAAGAAAGTATATTTGCTAAACTGGCTATCAACCCGAATTACAAACAGGAAACCAACCTGGCGGTAACCCGACTGAAACAAACTTACAAACAAGCTTATGCCCTGTTCGAGAGAAGAAGGTACACCGAAGCCAGGGAACTGCTGCTCGATAGCCTTCAGAAATACCCGGAAAATGATTTCGTAGATAACGTGGAGTTTTTGCTGGCCCGCATTAAGGGTATTCAGGGTGGGCCCGACGTGTACGAAAAGGAACTGCAGCAGTTCAATATGGAGTTCCCCGAAAGCGATATGCTGGCCTACACGAACGAATCGATCGAGGCTTTGCAGGCGCTGAATAACGACCTGGAAGCCAATACCGGAGATTACAAACCCCAACCTGCTGAAGCTCACCGTTATTTGATTATCTTTGAAGACAATGAAAATTTATCTTTGCAAATTAGAAACGCCCTGAAAGATTTTATATCTACCCGCTATCGTACACTGGAATTACAGATAGTCGATTTTGGGCTGGGGCGTAAAATGGTTCAGTTACAAGGGCTGGCCAACAAAAAACAGGCCCTGGATTTTTATTACAGTGTAAACGAAAACCGGGTGCTTAGTCGTTTATTCACTGGTGCAGCCGTTGATGCTGAACTGGCAGAGTTCGTAATGAGTGAAGAAAATTATGAACAATTTTACCAGAAGCGGGATATTAGAACTTATTTGCGATTTTTTGAAAAGTATTACTTACAAGCAACAAGATAGCATTCTTAATTTATTCTGTTAACGATAAATGGTTAATTAACAACACGGACTGCTTATCCAGATAAGAATCAACCACTCTTAAACATGTTTGAAACCGAGGAATCTACCAATACCGATACCAAAACCAATAAATCTGGTATTTTCACTGTTCTTACCAAAGCAACATGGATTGCTTTTACAGCCCTTATTATTGCGATACCGCTTTATGTACTGTCAGTAAATAATAACTGGTACGGGCTCTACGGGGGGATGCCCAGCTTGCAGGCCCTGCAAAACCCGGAAAATGAATTGTCGTCTGAGCTCTATTCTGCCGATAATGTGTTGCTTGGAAAGTATTACCGCGAAAACAGGAGCGAGGTGAAGTTCGAAGATTTATCCCCCAACCTGATTAACGCACTCGTGGCTACTGAAGACATTCGTTTTGCCGAACACAGTGGTATCGACCTGATTAGTATGTCGCGGGTTCTCTACGGCATTACCAAATACATTCTCACTTTTGGCAACAGCAAACTGGAAGGGGGAGGCAGCACCCTCACCCAGCAAACGGCCAAAAACCTTTTTCGTACCCGCGGAAACCTAAACAACGGCACGCTGAGTAACAAGAACCGTTACCTCGACCTGCTTGTTCAAAAAACGAAAGAGTGGATACTGGCCGCCAGGCTGGAAAAGTATTACACGAAAAAAGAAATTCTTGCCCTGTACCTGAATACGGCCGAATTCGGTAGTAACTCGTACGGCATTAAGGTGGCAGCCAAAACGTATTTTAACAAGAAGCCCATTGAACTGGAAGTGGAGGAAGCAGCCGTGCTGGTGGGATTACTGAAAGCCGTTACTTACTATAATCCGCAGCGGAATCCTGAAAATTCTACCCGCAGAAGAAATGTAGTACTTGCCCAGATGCAAAAATACGACTTCATTCCTAAAGATACCCTCGATTCTTTACAACAGGTTCCTATTACCCTCGATTATAAAGTCGACAGCCATAACGAAGGCCTGGCTCCTTACTTCCGTACGGTGGTTAGAAACTTCCTGGTGAACTGGAGTAATGAGCACGGCTACGACTTGTTCGAAGACGGCTTGCGCATTTATACCACCATCGACTCCCGCATGCAGGAACACGCAGAAAAAGCTGTAAATAATCACATGGAATACCTGCAGGGCTTGTTTGACGAACACTGGGAAGACCGCAACCCCTGGATCGATGAAGAAGGAGACGAAATTAAAGGGTTTATTAAAAACGTTGTTGCCCCGCGCAGCGATCGTTATCGTAGCCTGAAAAAGCAGTTCGGCCGTAAAAAAGATTCCATCAATTATTACATGAATAAGCCGGTGGATATGACCGTTTTTTCCTGGAATGGAGAAATCGATACCCTCATGTCGCCCATGGATTCGCTGAGCTACTACATGCGGTTTCTGCACACGGGCTTTATGTCGATGAACCCCCACAACGGGCATATTAAAGCCTGGGTGGGAGGGATAAACCATAAGTACTTTAAGTTCGACCACGTGAAGCAGGGACGACGCCAGCCGGGTTCCACGTTTAAACCGTTCCTGTATACTGCAGTAATCGACCAGGGATATTCCCCCTGTTACCAGGTCGACGACCTGCCGGTAACTTTTAAAGTATATACCGACGAGAAAGAAGATACCTGGACGCCGGTAAACTCGGGCAATGAGTACAGCGGGGAAACCATGACCATCCGCCAGGCCATGTCACGCTCGGTGAATTCTATTACTGCTTACATGCTAAAAAAGCTCGGGGAAGGGGAAAGTGGTCCGCGCATGGTTGTGGATTACGCCCGCAGGATGGGAATTGAAAGCCCGCTCGACCCGGTTCCTTCCATCGTACTGGGAGGTGCCGGCGATGTGTCTGTTTATGAACTCATCGGTGCTTACGGCACATTTGCCAATAAGGGCGTGTGGACGGAGCCGGTTTACATTACCCGCATCGAAGATAAAGATGGCAATGTACTTCAGCAATTTCCGGCCAAAACGCGGGAGGCCATCAGCGAGGAAACGGCCTACATTATGCTGCACATGCTAAAGGGATCGAGCGAAGAAGAAGGAGGCACCTCGGTAAGGCTTGGCCGGAATGGTGATTTACTGGAAGATAATGAAATCGGGGCCAAAACCGGTACCACCTCCAACTACTCCGACGGCTGGTTCGTGGGGGTTACCCAGGACCTGGTGTCCGGTGCCTGGGTGGGGGGCGACCGCCGATCAATTCACTTCCGGAACATCCAGTACGGGCAGGGGGCCGTGATGGCGCTACCTATTTTTAAGCAGTACATGGAAATGGTTTACGAGGATGAGCGCCTGGATTACAAAAAACAGGAATTTGAAAAGCCAAGATCGGGCCTTTCGGTAGAAATAAACTGCGATAACCTGTCGAACGGCTACTTCACCAAACAAGATAGTGTGGAAGCAGAACAGGAAAACAAATTGAGTGTTGACGATATTTTTTAGGGAAGTATGCTATTAAAAGGGGAGAACCTGGTTAAGAAATATAAAAAACGAGTGGTTGTTAACGAAATCTCTCCTAGCGTATCCCAGGGTGAAATAGTAGGCTTACTGGGGCCGAATGGTGCCGGAAAAACTACTACTTTTTACATGCTGGTGGGGTTGATTCAGCCTAATTCCGGTCATGTTTTCCTGGACGAAAAAGAAATTACCCGACTGCCGATGTACAAAAGGGCAAAACTGGGTATCGGTTATTTACCCCAGGAAGCTTCGGTTTTTCGCAAATTAAGCGTAGAAAATAATATTAAAGCCGTGCTGGAAATGTCGGACACTTCTCCCAGGGAACAGAAAGAAAAAACGGAAATGTTACTGGAAGAATTTTCCCTTACGCACGTGCGTAAAAATATGGGTGGGGTGCTATCCGGCGGGGAAAGAAGGCGAACAGAAATAGCCCGTGCGTTGGCCGTTGACCCAAAGTTTATCCTGCTCGATGAACCCTTTGCCGGGGTCGATCCCATTGCCGTAGAGGATATCCAGGGAATCGTGGCCCAGCTGAAAAACCGGAACATCGGAATCCTCATTACCGACCATAACGTATCAGAAACGCTTTCCATTACTGATCGCGCCTATTTAATGTTCGAGGGAAAATTGCTGAAAGCAGGAACCGCCGAAGAATTGGTCAGCGATGAACAGGTTAGAAAAGTATACCTGGGGAAACACTTTGAACTGAAACGTAAAATTTAATCCCGGGCTGGTTCATTTTTCATATATTAGCCGGCGTGTTCTATAAGAAATTTATCGTATGGCTATTCTGAATTCTGTGCTCACCTGGGTAATGAAAAAAAGGATTCATCAAATTGAATTATTCCAGAAATACCCCCACGACGTACAGGAAGAAGTTTTCAAAAACCTGCTGGAAAAAGGTAAAAACACTAAATTTGGAAACAAGTATGGCTTTCAAGACATCAAAACCGTAGAGCAATACAAAGAACAGGTTCCCGTAAACGATTACGAAGGGTTGTATCCTTACATCGAGAAAGTGATGAAAGGGGAAAGCAATGTGCTCTGGCCCGGTGATATCCGCTGGTTTGCCAAATCTTCCGGTACTACTAACGCCAGGAGTAAATTTATTCCAGTGTCCGATGAAGCCCTGCAAGACTGCCACTATAAGGGCGGCAAGGACCTGATATCTATTTACGTGAATAATTTTCCTGATACTAACGTATTTAAAGGAAAACAACTGGCACTGGGCGGCAGCCAGCAGGTAAACCAGTTGGCCAAACATACCCACTCCCGGTACGGCGATATATCGGCTGTATTGATGAGTAACCTCCCATTCTGGGCCCAGTTTATTCGCACGCCTTCGTTAGACATTGCCCTGATGGACGACTGGGAAGCCAAAATTGAAAAAATGACCCGGTCTACGGCCGAAGAAAATGTGAGTACCATTGCCGGTGTACCAACCTGGACCATCGTACTGATTGAAAAAATTCTGGAGTATACGGGCAAGGATAATATCCTGGAAGTATGGCCAGACCTGGAACTGTTTATCCACGGGGCTGTTTCTTTTGTGCCTTACCGTAAATTGTTCAACGAATTAATTCCGTCGCCAAAAATGAATTATATGGAAACGTATAATGCTTCGGAAGGCTTCTTCGGTATACAGGACCAGTCAAATTCAGATGAATTGCTGCTCATGCTAGACTACGGAATTCATTACGAATTTATTCCTCAGGGTCATTTCCATGAGGAGCACCCCAAAACACTCACACTGAACGAAGTGGAACTGGATAAGAATTACGCCCTGGTAATTAATTCTAATGCCGGGCTGTGGCGTTACAAGATTGGAGATACCATTAAGTTTACCTCTCTTTCCCCTTACCGCATTAAAATCAGTGGCCGTACCAAGCATTTCATTAATGCATTCGGAGAAGAACTCATGGTAGAAAATGCCGAACGGGCTATTGCTGAAACCTGTGAAATAACCAGTACCCGGGTGGAAGAATTCACTGCCGCCCCACGATACATTGGAGAAGGGAAAAGGGGTAGCCACGAGTGGATTATAGAGTTTGAGCGGGCCCCGGATAATCTCGATGCATTTGCCGACGAACTGGATGCCCGGCTAAAGGCTTTAAACTCTGATTATCAGGCCAAAAGGTCGTACGACATTGCCATGGTAAGGCCAATTATCCACCAGGTAAACCGCGGCACATTTTATCGGTGGATGAAGAACCGGGGAAAGTTGGGCGGGCAGCATAAAGTACCCCGGCTATCGAACAACCGCGAATACGTGGAAAGCATTCTCAGCGGAATTTCTCCCGTAAATTCCTCCCGTGCTGAAGTGTAGTAGCTATTGCTTATATTTGCCTTCAAATTACTTAAAATGAATAACGAGTTACCGGTAATAGTACAGGCACTGAAGAAAACACTGGTTAATCACAACCCTGAGCACTTTTCTTCGGTTTCTTCTTTAACAGAACTGAAAAGCGTACTGGCTAATCGTATTCGTTTCCTCATAGAAACCGACTTACATTACCTGTCGGCGCTGGCCTACCGGATGGATATTGGCGAAAAGCAGTTTACGGAAGCTCTGTACAGCAGCAATGCGGCCGATAACATTGCTGAGCTGGTGCTGAAACGGGAGCAGGAAAAAATAAGAACCAGAGCATTATACAAACAAAGAAAAATATAAATCATGATTCAGTACAAGAGTCGCGAAGAAATTGAGTTGATGAGAGAAAGTGCCCGGATTGTTTCCAAAACACTGGGCTTAATGGCTGAACGGATTGAGCCCGGTGTTACTCCACTGGAACTGGATAAACTGGCCGAAGAATTTATTCGCGATCACGGGGCCGAACCCGGCTTTCTCGGGTTGTACGATTTTCCCAATTCCCTTTGCATTTCATTAAACCAAACCGTAGTACACGGTATCCCCAACAAACGGCCGCTACAGGAAGGTGACATCATTTCTATCGACTGTGGGGCCCTGAAAAATGGCTATTACGGCGATCATGCCTATACTTTTGAAGTGGGTGAAGTAGCTCCTGAAGTGCGCAAGCTACTGAAAGTAACCAAGGAATGCCTGTACCTCGGCATTGCAGAAGCCACTGCCGGTAACCGGATCGGCGATATTGCCGCCGCCGTTCAAACTCACGCCGAAAATCATGGCTATGGCGTGGTTCGCGAGCTGGTAGGGCACGGACTGGGCAAAAAAATGCACGAAAAACCCGATGTGCCCAACTTCGGAAAAAAAGGGTCGGGCAAAAAAATAAAGGAAGGACTGGTTATCGCCATCGAACCCATGATTAACATGGGAACCCGGCGGGTGAAGATGCTCCGCGATAACTGGACCATTAATACCGCCGACAACCAGCCCTCTGCACACTTCGAGCACGACGTGGCTGTTGTTAACGGGAAACCGGATATCCTTTCTACCTTCGACTTCGTGGAAGAAGCGCTGGAGAAAAAAGGCATGGAAATCGTGTAAAAATTTGGCCCGGCCAGTGACAGCGTGAGTCATCATTACGGGATAAAGGGGTAAATCAATTATTAAGCTTCTGGCTACCCTTTATCCTTAAAACCATGACTTCACCCTTTCCCTCTTTTGATGAAGATGCCAAAAAGGCTATACACCTCGCCCGGTCGCTGGCCCGGGAATACCAAAACGAGGTTTTTACCCCGGCTCATTTACTGATGGCCCTGCTTAACAGGAAATTTAACCTGGCTTCCCGCCTCGTTTGTTACCCTATCGATCTGGCCTTCCTGGAAGAATGGGCTGAAGTGCGGATTCAGAATTTATCTAAATCCCGGCTGGTTCCGGCCGAACCTGCCGGTAGCGAACCGGTGCACCGGGTTTTCAGGGAAGCTGAACGGGTACAATTAGAACTGGAGGAAGCATCCGTGAGTTTAATGGCGCTGCTAATTGCCCTGAGCCGACCCGGAGTAGGATTTCCCCGTCACCAGCTACAATCTTACCCAATTAATCCTACCCATTTACTCGACGCCGTTCAGGCTGAAAAGCCAAAAGAAAAAGGCGCTCCGCATAAAAATACTTCATTTCCGGGCAACAATCCCCTAACCAGGTACTGCAAAAACTTAACTGCCCGGGTAAAACAGGGGAATTACGACCCGGTTACGGGTCGTGGACTGGAAATCCATCAGGTGATGGAAGTATTACTCAGAAGATCGAAAAACAACCTGATCCTGGTTGGCGATGCCGGAGTAGGGAAAACCACGCTGGTTCATGGGCTGGTGCAGGAAATGACCACAAACTCCCTGCCGGGAAACCTGAACCGGTCTACAGTAATTGAAGCCGACCTGGGGCTGCTTGCGGCCGGGGCTTCCTACCGCGGCGAAATTGAAGACCGGATACAGTCTGTCGTTGCTTCCATGGCTGTAATGGAAAAAGGAATTCTATTTATCGATGACATCCACCTGATCAACAGCCCTGACGGGCCATTAGGTAACAGCGGGGTAAACCTACTAAAACCGGCATTAGAAAGTAATCGCTTAACGGTTATTGGTGCCACCACCCGCGAGAGCTACACGAAATACATTGAAAAAGATCGCGCCCTCTGCCGCAGGTTTGAGTTGGTAGAAGTAAAAGAACCCGATTTAAATTCGGCGGCAGCCATGGTTGCAAACGTATCACCCTATCTCGAAGCCCACCACCAGCAGAAAGTGCCCGAAACTATCTTTTACCCCCTGGTTAAAATGGTGAAGAGGTACCTGCCCGATCAATTTTTACCCGATTCTGCCATCGATGTTTTAGATCGAACGCTTGCCGCCAGCCGGTTTACAAAATTTGCTAATGAAGAAATATCGGTCGACCAACTGGCCGGGGTTATTGCCCGAAAAACCGGGATACCCGTTGGAAAAATCCGGGCTGCGGAGCAGGAAAAAATGCTATCCATGGAAAAGCAGCTTAACGAACGGGTAATCGGGCAGGCTCATGCCGTTACCCTGCTTTCCAGTGCCATCATGGAATCCCGTTCCGGTTTAAACGTACCGGGTAAACCGGTTGGATCGTTCTTTATGCTGGGGCCTACCGGTACCGGGAAAACAGCACTCGCTAAAGCCCTGGCCGCTTTCCTGTTTAATGATGAGCGAATGCTGATCCGCTTCGATATGTCGGAATACAAGGAAGAACATGCGGCGGCAACGCTGATTGGGGCCCCGGCAGGATACGTGGGTTACGAGGAGGGTGGCCTGCTGGTGAGGAAGATCCGGGAAAAACCTTACGCTGTGGTGCTCTTCGATGAAATTGAAAAAGCTCATCCTTCAGTTTTCGACCTTTTCCTGCAAATTATGGACGAAGGTGTATTACACGATCGGCTGGGCAGAAGTGGAGATTTTTCCAATGCCGTTGTGCTGTTTACCTCTAACTTTGGCAGTGAACTACTCAGCAAACGTACTAAAGAGCAGTCGTTACCCGGTACAAAATTACTAACAGAAAGCCTTTCCCAACTTTTTCGCCCGGAATTCCTGGCCCGTTTAACTGAAATTATTCCATTCTTACCACTTCGGCAGGAAGACGCCATGAGCATATGCGAAATTCAATTGAAAGAATTACAAAACCAACTGCTGGATCAGGGTATTACACTGAGTATTAGCCGCGCTGCAAAACAGCTCCTGTGTAACAAGGGGTATTCGCCCAGTTACGGGGCCCGGCCCATGGCTTCAGTAATCAGGAGTGAAGTGAGAAGACCCCTTGCCCGGCTCATAGTTATGGGGCAACTGGTGAAAAAAGATACAGTAAATATTGACCAGGGCCAGCAGGAAAAACTGAGTTTTTTAGTAACCCAATCGGGTACTTTAAAACCAGGCAATAAAGAAAACCAACCCGTAGTACCCTGTAAATAATTTGCTTATGAACGAAGTAGAAATAGGCGGCCAACTCGTGCCGCAACAAGCCTTTGAAGCCGTTACTCAAATACCTTCCAACAAAACCCTGCTCGTGCAAAAACTTACTAGCCAACCAGAAAAACCAGCGCCGGTAAAAGGACTGAAAACCGTTGGTGAAGTATTTGATTATTTTAAACCGGCAGTTTCAGTAGAATTTGAAAACGAAGAAGGAACCCCGGTAGAAGAAAAGCTGGAATTTCGAAATGTGGGCGATTTTACCCGCAAAGGGCTAACTGCACAATCTGGTTTTCTTCAGCACCTCAAACAGCAGCACGATAATTACCTGAACATCTCCAGGCGATTAAAAACTAATAAAATATTTCAGAGTGCCCTGAAAAATCCGGAGGCTAAAAAGGCTTACCTGGAAACCCTGAAAGCACTAATTGATGAAATAGAACAAACAAACACGTAAAATTATGGCAGCTACCAAAACCAACACCACTGCTGAACAGCAACTACTGGCAGAGGAAAATGAATTAAATAGATCTTTATTTAATCTTACCGGTTTCGGAGGGTATGAACTGATAGAAAGTACCGTGGAAGGTGCCAATGTGCTGAACCCGGAAAAAAAGGCTCTTCGAAAAATATTTCTCACCGACGAAAGTCGTAAGCCCGATCGCGAAAAGCTGAAAAAATCCCTTCAGTTAATGGTTGAACTCCTGGAGGGGTCAGAGGATATTCCGTCGATCCTTACTGAAATCAATAGCAAGCTAGAGCAAACCGAAGCGGTGCTCCAAAAAAATACGGCTAAAGCCCTGGACGCCTGTCGCGAACTGGAACAAAACTACCGCTCGTTAGCCCTGTTTTTTAAAAATACGGCCCGCGATAAGGTAAGAAATATTACCATCTATAATTTAGATATCGATCGCCTGAAAGATCTGGATAATACACTGGCATTCGATCGGATTTCGGCAGAGTTGAAAAACTGTCACGACCGCCTCGACTTAAGGCAAAACTATTCTCTAATGGTTATTCCGGGTTACCTCGGCAGTAATACGGTGGTAGAAAAATGGGCGCAGGTTGCCTGTGAAAATAAAGTGCTGCTGATAACAGATTTTCAGCACATCGACGATCCCGACCTGGTGATTGAAGAATTCGATAAGGCCAATTTAACCGGGCAGGAAGTGTACCGCTCGAACGTCATCATGACCTGCAACTGGCTGGTTGGGAGAAACCGGCACGCCGACCTGGGAGAAGAGGAAGAACTTTATGTTCCGCCATCTACCGCGCTGGCCGGAAAAATTTACAGCACTTTAATATCTCAACCCACTGCCGGAAAACTTTACGGGGGCATCCACGACGCCATTGGAGTAAAATTTGGCCTGAAGAAAAGCGAAATATCCGAGCTGGAAAGAAGAGGACTGGTGCCCATGGTTTACGAATGGGACAAAGTGATGGCCTTTTCTGCCAAAACGCTTTACAACGGGCCGGATATTGGGTTACAAACTTACTCGGTGGTAAGAGTTTTCGAGTACATCGGAAAAGTGCTGATCGATTTCCTGAACCGGCAGGCATTTACCAAGTGGACTCCAAAGGTTCAAAAAGACCTCGGCATGGAAATATCCCGCTACCTGAAAAGTATTAAAGGGCACGACAAGGTAATCCAGGATTATAAGCTCATGAAGCTGGAGCAAGACCCGGAAACTAAACGGATTTATATCGACCTGCACATCTCGCCGTTTTTTCCCGCTAAAAACTTCCTGCTTAAACTTGGCGGAACCCGGGGCGACACGGCCGAGGAATGGGCAGCAGCATTCTCTGAAGGGGCATAACCTTTTATTCATATTATTTTACTGACACACTAAACTAATTTAAATTATGGCAGTACGCGCCAGACTTTCGCTTGACAAAATTTCAGACGCCCGCGTCATCGACTTTTCGTACAGTTTTAACCGGGATATCGATGCTTCAGGCAGGCCCTCGGGCATTGTAAGAGGGGGTACCGTTCAAATTACCATTGAATCTACCAAAAGTGCCTTCCTTCCTACCTGGATGGTGGCCGCACAGGGGAAAACCAAAGAAGGAAAAATTGAAGTTTCGGAAGATACCGACGATTCCAGTACCATGAAAACCATCGAGTTTAAAGATGCCTACATCATAGAATACGGTGAGAATTTCAGCTGGCAGGGTGGTGAAAATATGATGGAATCATTCGTTATATCTGCCCGTGAAATCGTGATCGACGGCGAAGCCGGTCCGGCAGAATATGAAAATGAATGGCCCGGGTTTAATTGATTTTATTTTACCCGAGCAATTGTAAGCATTAAACCTCTGAACTCTTTTGGCACAGGATTGTACCGTTTCCGTTATTATTGGTCAGCAAGCCTATTCCCCGGTTGGGGAAATAAGGATTGAACAAGCTGTAAATCAGCATTACGAGCTGGCCGCTTTTCTCCCTACTGAGGCCCTCGAAACCAGTAAAAGCAGGCTCCTGAGCCTGGTGAGGAACTTCCTCGACCAGGAGATCCGGCTGGAGATTAAACCTTTATCGCTTCCTGCCGGGCAGTCGGATCCTTCTTCGCTTTACTTTAAAGGACAAATAGTACAGGTTCGGGTTTCGGATGCAATTAGCGGTAACCAGGGGCTGGTGGTAAAAGCAGCCAGTAAAACGGTATTGCTCGATGATGGGGGTAAAACCCGGTCTTTCTTAAATAAAAACCTGAAAACAGTGGTAAAGGAGGTGTTACAGGATTTTCCGGGCCCGGAAAATCATGTAATCAATCCTTCATTTAATGAAGAAATTGAGTACCTGGTGCAGTTTAACGAAAGTAATTTCAACTTCTTACAGCGACTGGCCCACCGGTACGGGCAATGGTTTTTTCACGATGGTAAACAGTTTTTTTTTGGTAAAAGCCCCGATGCGCAAACGATTAATTTACAGATTAAAAAAGACCTTAACCAGGTTCAAATGGAAATGTGTTCCTCACCGATTGAAAACGCCGTGTGTGTTTACGATTCAAAAACTAATAAACCCCACGAAAGAAAAGCCCTTTTAAAGGGGTTTAGTAATTTGTCGAAAGCGGTTATAAGTAACCGCCAGCAATTTAATCCGCAATCCGAAATAAGCAGGTACCCTTTCCGCTCACAGCAAACCCTCGATTACTTAAATGGAATAAAGGCTGCTTCGGATGCTTCACGTACATTTACCTGCCATGCGGGCAGTGATGTTTTAAATCTTTCGGTTGGTACTACTTTTCAGTTGGTTGGTGAAGATGGGCAACCTGCAGACCTGGAACCATTTATTATTATTGCCCTGGAACATGAGGTTGATGCCAACGGGGGATATGCAAATTTTTTTCGAGCAATTCCGGCTGCTAATACCATTCCCCCTGTAATTGCAGCCTACTATCCTCCGGAAGTGATGCAACAGGAAGCCACAGTTGTCGATAATAATGATCCTGAAGGGTTGGGAAGGGTACAGGTACAATTTAAGTGGCAGGCGAAGAATGAACATACTCCCTGGATTCGGGTGCTTCAGCAATACGGAGGGCAGGAAGAAGATTTACACGGATTTTATTTCATTCCGGAAATTAACGATGAAGTAATCATCAGTTTTTTACACAATAACCCGGAACTACCGATTGTTTCAGGAAGTGTTTACAGGCACCATTCCAACTTTCACCCGAATGAAGAATGGGCCTCCTCACGAAATACCCGTAAAGTGATCCGCACCCGGTCGGGAAACCAGGTACTGTTTATCGACGAAGCGGGTAAAGAAGAAATTGTAATACTCAACCCGGAACCCAGCGACCCGGCCAATGAAATTAGGTTGCAGCTGGCAGGGGAAGGAAAACTGCTGATCCGCTCCAAAGGTGAACTGAACTTCCAGGCAAAAACAATCCGGATGGATGCTTCCGAATCCATTACTATACAATCTGGTCAGAACCTGAACCTGGATGCCGGGAAAGGACTAACGGCCCGGTCTGGCCAGGGTACCCGCTGGAAAGCAAAGGAAATGAACATTGATTCGGGGCCTGCTTTTGGCTTAACCGCTACCGATGCTACTATTAAAGGCACTACGGTTACGGTAAACGGCACCCAAACCCGGGTAAATGGAACCGGTAAACTTGAGTTGAAAGGTGGGGCGCTTACCAAACTAACCGGTACACTGGTAAAAATTAACTAAATGAAATCTTGTTATCAATTTCCCCTTGAAACCACCCGCATCATGAACGCCGAAAAGCAACCGGCTACGGGGGTGAAAGAATCGGTAAAAGCATTTATTCGGGTACTTTTAAAAACACACTTAACCGAATACCGCTACGATGATACGCTCGGCTGTTATATGTGGGACCAGGATTTTGAGAACATTAAAAGCGTTTGCTTGTGGGAAAATGAACTGGAAAACCAGGTATCGGATTTAATCCGTCGCAACGAGGTGCGATTACAGCAGGGTAGGTTTAGGGTAACCGTGGAAAAGAACGTGGCCCACAACCACTTACCGGTTGGCCAACGGTTGCTGCATCGCATCCATATCCGGGTTCACGGACGTTTGCCCCGCACCGGCGAAAAATTTACCCAGCAGGAATACATTTACTTCAGCCCTCTAACGATTTAATACAAAGTTATGAGTACCACAGCTATAAAAGAGCGGTTATACCAGTACGCAGCAGATTTATGGGGGGTCGATAAGCTTGAACCGGAAAACTTCGATCCCCTCGTCGATTTACTATTCGGCGCTTTTGCGGTTGAACTGAACCGAACCCGGCAACAATTACAATCTTCGGAAGGTAGAATAACCGATCGCATTTGCCAGTTATTGCTTCCAGATTGCCAGAGCACTGCTGTACCCGCGCATACAATTTTAAAAGCCAACCCGGTTGAACCCTTTTATAAGCTGAAAAAAGAAGATCAGTTTAATTGCACGAAAGAAGTATTTCAGGCAGAAGAGCCCGATCGTACAGAAACCAGGAACCTGGTTTTTTCGCCCACGCAGCCCCTGCTCCTGGTTCAGGCGGAGGTTCTTTACGAAGTAAAAGGGAATAAACTGACTAATTTTACAAATGGTGAACATCTACTTACCGGAAAAGGGAAGCTCGCAGATAACGAAATATTCCTGGGTATAAAAGCTAAATTACCGTTGAAAGACCTGAGCCAGTTGCGGTTCTTCGTCGATTTTAAAAACTCCGCGGTCCAGGCCCGCCAGGAGAAAGCCATCGATCTGATTACGTTTGAAGTTGATGGCTTATTGCTTTCTACAGCAAGAGGGTATGGAAGAAATCATGAAAACCCGCACCGCGAGTGGAATTCGGTGGGTCGTACGGAGGGCCGGGTTAATGCTATTTATGAAGATTCTTTTATTACTGCACACCTCCCCGGCATTCAATCCGAATACCCGGTGAACATACCGGATAGGCTTTATGCGGTTTTCCACTCAGAACAATTAGATCAATTCAATCAGAACCTGCTCTGGATACAAATAAAACTTCCTGCTTTCAAGGCTGCTGAATGGCTCAACAGCATCCGATTTCACCTGAATGCTTTCCCCGTTTGTAACCGTTCATTATCAGTTTTTCGCGATGCCCGGAAAGTAGAACCTTCCGTGAGTTATATTCCGATGGTTTGTGACGATTATTTCCTGGGGGTGCACCGGGTAACCGATGAACACGGAAACCCCTATAGCGATACGTTAACGCAACAGGGGGAGGCGAAATACGCAGTGGTTAAAGAAGGCGTTGCCCGCTTCGATGCACGGGATGCCCGTGAATTACTCAACCAGTTGCTGGTAACCATGCGCGATGAGGCGGCAGCTTTTACAGCCATTAACGGTTTTGAATACGGAAAAATAACCCGGCTCAAAGAACTCCTTAATCAAATTGAAGAAAGCCTTTACCGTACCCCGGATCCTGGTAATTGTAAAGAAGTACGCTACCTGAAAACTAATTCAACCCGTACCGGCAACGTATTTCTTTCTTTCTGGCAAACGGCTGGTGAAACGGGAAATCTTATCCCCTCCGGTACGCAATTCCATGCCGATACCCTGGAAATAAAAACCGGTTCAGCTTATTCACTTACTTATTCCAGGGGAGGAGAAAATGCACCGGATGAAAAAAAGAAAATTAGCCACCTGCGTAGCGCTTTATTGAGCAGGGAACGGCTGGTAACCCGGCAGGATTTTAAAATTGCCAGCATGCAGGAACTGGGCAAGGCGGCAGCCTGCGTGGAAGTAAAACCCGGGTTCGTGAAAAATGATTTGCCGAACCGCGGAATGGAAAGAAGTATTGAAGTTTGGGTTTATCCGGCCGAAGGCAATGCCCGCCCCAAAGAATACTGGGCGTTAAAAGCTGCCGATTTGCAAAAATTGCTTTCCAGGCATTCGGCCCTGTTCGTGCCGGTAAGGGTAAAAATAAAACACCGGAAAAGTAAATGAGCAAGAGCATGATCAACCTGCCCGGATACCCAGATCTTGATTTGTATGCCGAAGTGGTTGCTGCCCACTTATTGGAGCAGGATAAATTAAAAAGGGATGAGCTGTACGTATTTCCACAAGGGTTGCAAAAAAGAGGGTACGCTAAAGACCTTCAGGAAGTTGCCCAATTCCGGGGTGTAGACGGTTCGTCCCGAACGGTTATGAAATTAAACCGGGAAGGTTTATATGACATGCTGCCCGAGGCTGTTTTTCATAAACCCATTTCCCGTAGTCTGCAAATCAGTACTCAACGATCAAAAGCAAGGTTTGAACAACGCAAAAAAGAAGAAAAGGAGGGAAGGAAATTTTTTCAACCCCTGGAGCAGGTACTGTACCAGCAGCGGATCAACGTGGTTCTTAACGAGCAGCAACGGCTGCCGGGACTATCAGAAACCGCCGCTTTTCAGTTGGTTAGCCAGTTTATTGATGCGGATGCACCGTTAACGCATTACGAGGCATTAACCCTGTTATATATCTTCCCGCGCCTGCACATTATTACAGGCAACCTCGCATTAAGCAGCCAGTGTATTGCCTGGTTGCTGCGTATGCCGGTTCAGGTGAAAAAAACAACCTGCCCAATTCAGCTACGAGTGAATGATAAAGGGCTGGGAGAAAACAGGCTGGGTATAGACAGTATACTCGATTACTGCCTGGAAGAGGAAGTATTTACCCTGCACTTCGATTTGAATAGCAACACTAAAGTGAATGAGCTGCTGGAGCAAAAAGGTAAAATATTGAAGCTGGTCGAAGCCCTGTTCTTTCCCGCTCACGCAAGCGTTCAAATTAGTACTTACCACCCAAACCACGTTTTTACACCCGGAAAATCATCGGAAAGTTCTCGTTTAGGTTATTCCACAACCATTTAATATACTATGGCTAAACCCGCTGCAAGAATAACAGATATGCATCATTGCCCGATGGTTACCCCCGGCTTACCACCCGTTCCCCACGTTGGCGGGCCCGTTACCGGACCGGGGAATGGGAGTGTAATGATATGCGGTCGGCCAGCTGCCGTAATTGGAAACCAGTGCGTATGTACCGGCCCTCCCGACACCATTATAACCGGTTCAGCTTCAGTTTTCATCGGTAACCAGCCGGCTGCCCGGATGGGCGATACCACCAGCCACGGTGGGGTCATTACTTCCGGAGCGCCCACCGTGCTGATCGGTGGTTAGCATGGGTATAGTTTCAAACCCGGGTAAAGTTTAAATTAGTAAAACTCGTTCAGGTATTCACCCCCGGTTTTTGGTAGGCCAGGCACTGCTGCCAGTCTTCAGCGTAATAATCCTGCACCCGCTTCAGGTCCTTTGCTGAAATGAGCGGCTCATCCGATACCCAGCGATCGGGGACCCGTTTGCCTAAATAAAGAACAGTATAACGCAATAATTTTACCCCGATTAAGCGGACGGCATAAAGGGGGGTGGTTGCTTTATTTCCCTTGCGCATATCCAGCCTGCTGGAAAATTTGCGTAAAAATTTTAGCTGTTTTTCCGAGTAGGAAGAATGGGTAATGCCGGAAGAGAGAATACCCGGGGCGGCCGAAGAACGGGTATATTCCAAAATCCGGTTGTAGAAACATTCCGGGTTATTTTTCATTTCCTCCTGGAAAAGAACCAGCGGTTCGTGGCCAAAGGTATCTTGCAGGAAATTAATCTTCCGGTAGAAGAAAAGTTCATGGATTTTAAAGTACCCCTGGTCGTGATCCAGGTCGAGAAACGAGGAAAAAGAACCCCGGTACCCATTTTTTACAAACCTGCGGTATTGAGAGGCAATCCACTTATCCTGACGGCGAAGAACAATGATGGGGTATGCCGAACGAAAGTAACGGGCAAACCAGCTCACTTCATCGTAAAACTGCTGATCGAATTCGCGCGATACCAGGAAAGCCGGCTTGCTTAACCGGTTAATTATAGCCGGCGAACGGCGATACTTCGAACTATGAATATAATGTACGCCGGTTAACCTGGGGAAAATCTTTTTTTGCAGGTGGGTAGACCCGGTTTTGCCCAACCCTACGTGAAAATATACAACCGCTTCTTTACTGCCCATCCCGAATAATTTGCTGGCAAAAGTAACAAAGTAAGCGAATATTTTTTCCCCCATACGGAAGAAACGATGGGTTAGTAGCCCC
>CAZIWJ010000025.1:0-24306 GCA_964542855.1 uncultured Roseivirgaceae bacterium | reverse complement strand
GCCACGATAAAGAAATACGCGCCACGATTGAAAAATATCTAACACGATTTAAAAATATTAGACACGATTCAAAAAACATTGAAATCAATTACCGGATTAACAATTGGTTAAACGCTGTCCTGTAAAGGGTGTAAGTAGAAAAGTAAGATTGAGGAGACACTGTCTCTTCGCTTCACTTACCGAATGCTGAAATGTTTGGGCCTGGCTACCACTGATTAAAAAATAGAAATAAAAAATGGTATAGGGTTTTTATAAATGCCTGGTCTGGTTAAATGCCACAAAAGAAATGGTTGTGTTTAAGGGCATTTCTATTGCCCTGAACCAATTTCAAGCTAATTAACCAGATTACAGGAATGTGGGTAACCCTTTGGCTAAAGCTTTACAAAAACATAACGTATGCATTACCTGCCGGTAACAGCATTTGGAGGTATAGCCTAACAGGGTGTATATTAACAAAATTGAAACGGCTCTACGTTGTGAAAACGGCTTTCTATTTTTGTGGAATACTTCTTCTGATGCTTATGCAATCCTGCTTTGGTAACCAGCCGGCAACTGCTGCCAGCAAGGTGATGGTCCGACCGCTCGGAAATTTCAACTGGCAATCGGCAGTAGCTTATGAAATTTTTGTGCAGTCTTTTTACGATAGCAATAACGATGGCACAGGCGATATTCCGGGCATGACCAGCCAGCTCGATTACATTAAAAATCTGGGGGCTAATGCCATCTGGTTGATGCCCATCATGCCATCCCCGTCGTATCATAAATACGATGTAACCGATTACCGTTCTATTCATCCGGATTATGGTACGCTAAATGACTTCAAGGTATTTCTCGATGAAGCCCACGCTAGAGGCATTGCGGTAATTATCGACCTGGTTGTTAACCATACCAGCTGCGAACATCCCTGGTTTCAAACGGCAGTGAGTAACCCCGACAGCCCGTACCGCAACTACTACACCTGGGCCGATTACGGTACGATAGCGGGCAATATTGAAAAAAAGAAAACGGCTCCTGATAGCGATAACCGCATTCAGTGGCATGCCCACGAGAACGACGAAGAATATTATTACGGTTATTTCTGGGGTGGGATGCCCGATTTAAACTTCGATAACCCTGACGTTCGCCGGGAAGTAATTGAAATTGGCAGGTTCTGGTTAACTGAAGTCGGGGTCGACGGTTTTCGCCTGGATGCTGCCAGGCATATTTTCCCCGACCATCGCGCAGAAGATAACCATCAGTGGTGGGTGGAATTCCGGTTGGCGATGGAAGAGGTAAAACCTGATGTGTTCCTGCTGGGTGAAGTGTGGGACGAAGCCGAAGTGGTAGCCCCTTATTTAAAAGGGCTCCACTCGCTGTTCAATTTCAACCTGGGCAGGAGCCTGATCGATGGGCTGCGGGCCGGGACAGGAAACGAGCTTGCCAGCACTCATAAGCACATCCGGGATTATTACACCCGCATCAGGCCCGATTTTATCGATGCTATTTTTCTCACTAACCACGATCAGCAACGGGTGCGTAGTGAGTTAACCGGGCCCCAGGCCAAAGTAGCAGCCAGCCTGCTGCTTACCCTGCCGGGAACCCCTTTCATTTATTACGGTGAAGAAATTGGGATGAAAGGGAACAAACCGGATGAATACATCCGGGAGCCCTTTCTGTGGGAGCCGGCTTCCACCGACACCGGCAGAACCCACTGGATAAAACCCAAATACAATACAGACGAGAGAACTACGCCGCTTTCCAGTCAGAAGAGGAGGAAAAACTCCATTTACAGCCACTACCGGCACCTGATTCAGCTCAGAAGGAAACATGCACCCCTGAATAACGGGTTGCTGGAACCGGTTACCACATCGAACCGCTCCATTAGCGCCTACTGGCGAAAGTACGGCGAACAGTCGTTCCTGATTGTGCACAATGTTTCCGATGAAAAGGAGGAAATTTTCCTGGACAACGTAGTGCTGGACGAAAAGGAAATTTTGTTCCAGTCGGGGAAGGTAAACGTAAAAACCAGCCGGGTACAAATGGGGCCCCACAGTTCCGTGATCCTCGAGGCCGTTATGGGTTTATAGGGTATTTTGTAAACAACATACCTTAAACTGCGTGGCCCTGATATTCGGAAAACGACTTCACTGGCCATAGGCTACGGCCCCACCTGATTCAAAAAACCCTTCTGTAACCATACAACTGAATTTAAACAGCTTATTACATTAACATAAAAAAAGGTAAATGAACGTAAGGGTTAAGTTTCTGGGCGGTGCGCTCAGTGTTACCGGGTCGAAGTACCTGCTGGAGATCGACGAATATAAACTGCTGGTTGACTGCGGGTTGTTCCAGGGGCCGAAAGCGCTGCGCCTTCGCAACTGGCATGCCTTTCCTGTAGATCCTTCTACTATCGCTGCGGTTATTATTACCCATGCCCATATCGACCACACCGGGTATTTACCCCGGCTGGTAAAAGAAGGCTTCAACGGGCCGGTATACTGCACCGATGCAACTGCTGACTTAACCGAAATACTGCTGCTCGATTCGGCCAAACTCCAGGAAGAAGAAGCTGATTTTGCCCGCAAGAAAGGGTATTCCCGTCACGAATATCCTCAACCCCTTTATGGTGTTTCGGATGCTGAAAAGGCCCTTTCTTTGTTAAAAGGTTTTCCTTATCGGCAGCGGGTAGTTATAAACGACCGGCTAGAGGTACGCTTTCAGGATGCTGGTCATATTCTGGGGTCGGCAATTGTAGAATTGTTTATTAAAGGGAAAAGCCCAGGAAAAAAAGGTGGTGTTTTCCGGCGACCTGGGGCGCTACGAGCAGGCGGTGTTTAACGACCCCGCATCTGTGCGGTTTGCTGATATTCTTTTTGTTGAATCAACTTACGGTAACCGGAGCCGGCTGGAAGTAGACCTTGAAAGCGAACTGGCAACTATTGTTAATGAATCGCAGCAACGTAAGGGTTGCCTTTTAATTCCGGCTTTTGCTGTGGGCCGTACACAAACGGTTATTTACCACCTACACCAGTTAATGAAAAAAAGTAAAATTCCTGAAATGCCGGTTTTTATTGATAGTCCGATGGCCATCAACGTTACCCGTTTATATAAACAATACTCCAGTTACCACAAACTGCGGGGCAGCCGTCCGGCCAGTATCTTCGATGATAAACGATTATTTTATTATCGCTCCAGGGAAGAATCAGCATCGTTAAACGAGCGAAAAAATAACGCAATCATTATTTCTGCCAGTGGCATGGTTACCGGTGGTCGTATTTTGCACCACATGTACCACCATTTGAAGAGAGAAAATGACACGGTACTATTCGTAGGCTACCAGGCTAAAGGTACGCGTGGGCGAACCATAATGGAGCAACAGCCAACAGTAAAAATGTTTGGAGTACAGGTGCCGATCAGGTGTAATATACGCACCATAGATGGGCTATCGGCGCATGCCGATCAGGAGGAACTGATGCGCTGGCTGGGAAATTATAAGAACGGGCCCAAACGAACTTTTGTGGTGCACGGAGAGCCGGAAAGCGCCAACACGCTAGTTAGCAAAATTAGGGAAAAGCTAAAATGGCACAACGTTTATGCCCCCGACTACCTGGAAAGCTTTGAACTGTTCGACGAGCTTTAAATTTAAAGTGCCAAAAAAAAGGGGAAAGCCAACTGACTTTCCCCATCTACAAGGTGTAATAACTATTTAGTTTTCAACAACCTTAACGTTAACAGCGTTTAAGCCTTTTCGGCCTTGTTCTACTTCGTACTCAACAGCGTCGTTTTCATTGATGTAATCAATTAAACCACTCTGGTGTACAAAAAGGTCATCACCTGTTTCGTCTTCCACGATGAAACCAAAGCCTTTGCTTTCGTTAAAGAATTTTACTTTTCCGGTCTTCATATTAGTAATTAATTATTGGTATTATCTTTATTAGTATTATTTGTATTGTTATTATCTTTTTCTTTATCCGCGTCTTTTTCTGGCTTTTCCTCTGGTGGCTCATCCAGTATGTTACCAAATTCATCCACGTATGCAATCATATCCTTAAGCTTTCCGCTGGTGTCATGATGCTTTTTATCTATCCGTTTCTGGAATTTCTCTTCCTTTTTCTTTCTCTTTTTCTCTGCTTTCTTCTTTTTCATGAAGCTATTCTGCGAACGGGCCATATACACGTATTTATAGGGTAAACAATTCATTAAATGGTTGAGTGAAGGCGATCCTTCGCGGAGGCGGGAAAGAAAAGAGGCAGCAAACGGTTAAAATAAATGCAATAAGTACAAACAATAAATCACTAGCTTGCCAGACTGGGTGAGCTTGTTGGTACGTAGTATAAAATTGGGGCTGTAATAACGAAGAGCACCCTTACTCCGGGATTATAAATCCTGCGTAAGAGTATGATAACTAATAGAGGTAGGAATTATAATAGCACAAATGTAACAGGAATACTCCGGGAAACCTAATGAGTTGTAAGTTCCTTTACATTTCTGCACAATTATGCGAACTCCCTGCCCACTATTTCCCAGCAAACCAAAAAGAGGGAAGCCATTACCGGACCGAGTACAAAGCCGGAGAGTCCAAATACGGCCAGCCCGCCCAGGGTTGCCAGCAGTACCAGGTAGTCGGGCATGCGCGCATCTTTTCCCACCAGGTAAGGGCGAAGTAAGTTATCTACTAACCCGATTAGAAGCATCCCAACGACTACCATAATTATGGCATCAGTTACCTCTCCTTGTATAAAAAGGATAATTGCAGCTGGCCCCCACACCAGGGAGGTGCCCAAAGCGGGTATCAGGGCCAAAATGGTCATAAGTACTCCCCAAATCAGCGCTCCTTCTATGCGAAGTGCCCAGAATAAAAGCCCCCCTATCGTACCCTGAACAATGGCAATGGTCAGGGTGCCTTTTACGGTAGCGTTTACTACCCCGGCAAAGCGTTTATACAGTTTAATTTGTAGTTCGCTTCTTAGGGGAATAGCTTTTACCACGTTGTCCATGATTTTTTCCCCGTCTTTCAGAAAAAAGAAAAGTAAATACAGCATTAGGGAGAACTGGATGAAAAAAACGATGGTATTTTGGGTAGCCACTACCGTTTCATTAGCCAGTAACTGAACCCCGTTCACCACCCCGTCGCGAATTGAGGTCTTTACATCGTCCATCTGAATACCAGCTATACCCAGAAACGAATCCAGTTGTTGCAGGTACCCCTGCAGTTGGGCCAGAACGGCGTCGATATCAACTTCCTGGTTGCGGATGCGCTGATAAAAATCGCGGCTTTGCCGGATAACGGCCAGCACAACGCCAAGAATGGGAAAAATTACACCAACGAGTATAATTAACAGGGTGAGAAAAGAAGCTATGTTTTCCCTGCCTCTTAACCAGGAACGCATATTACAATACAGAGGATAAAAAATGATAGTGAGTACCAGAGTCCAGAAAAGTGCCATGAGATAGGTACTGGTCATACCGATAAACGCCATGGTTACTAATGCCACTACCAAAATTAAAAAGCCACTTTTTGTTCGCATATCAAGTGTTGAAGAGTTAGGATGTGAGTTGTAATTGTTAAGAACAATTATAACCAGATAAATGTATTTAAATAAGGTCAGGTACCCAAACCGGATTCCTGACCGAAAGGCAAACGATGTATTGGTTTAGCCGTTAACCGATAAAAATAATTAATCTGATATGTTAAATTGGAACAAGGTAATAGAGTACGCAAATAAGGGCAGCCTGGCACCCGATCGCCGGGTTGAAAAAACAAATGAAGAGTGGCGGGCAGAACTGACGCCTCAACAATACCGGATAGCACGGAAAAAAGGTACAGAAGCGCCGTTCTCCGGTCAGTATTGCGAAGTTCACGAAGCCGGTCGGTATGCCTGTGTATGTTGTGGAGAGCCCCTTTTCGACTCGAGCATTAAGTTCGATTCGGGTACCGGTTGGCCCAGTTTCACCGAACCGGTAAAAGAAAATGCCATCAAATATGAGAAAGATACCGCTTACGGCATGGTAAGGGTTGAAGTGATGTGTAACGTTTGCGATTGCCACCTGGGGCACGTATTTCCCGATGGTCCCGAGCCTACCGGACTGAGGTATTGCATTAATTCAGAATCAATTACCCTGATGAAGCCACAGGAACAGGTATAATAAGCTATTAGGCCGGTGCGGTTTGTGGTAACTGTACCGGCCATTAGAACAATGGTTGGTCCTGACCAGGTTATGCAAAATAAACAGTTGAACCAACCACTCCCGTATGATGAATCAGTTCAAACGTTTTCCATTTTTTTCTTTTTTCCCCGGATTCGCATGTTAAGTACTTCAACGCCGAGTGAATAGGCCACGGCGAAATAGATATACCCTTTCGGCACGTGAAAGTGCAGCCCTTCCAGCACCAGCATAAAACCGATCAGGATTAAAAACGAGAGGGCCAGAATCTGTAAAGTAGGGTGTTCATTAATGAAATCACTAATCGGGCCGGCAAAAGCTATCATGATGAAGATAGAAATAATTACGGCTATGATCATGATAATAACATGGTCAGTAAGCCCCACGGCCGTGAGTATGGAATCGAACGAGAAAATGATATCCAGGAAAATGATTTGAATAATAACACTTAAAAAACTGGCTGCTGCTTTATTCTTCTGGCTTTCTTCAGTTTCGCCTTCAATTTTATTGTGGATTTCGGTGGTACTTTTGGCCAGGAGGAAAAGCCCGCCAACAGACAGGATCAGGTCTCTTCCGCTTAGTTCGAAGTCCAGAACGGTAATAATAGGCTGGGTAAACTGGATAATGAAAGTAATGCCCAGCAACAATAAAATTCGCGTAACCAGGGCCAGGAGCAGGCCAACGCGGCGGGCTTTGCCCCGCTTATGTTCGGGTAGCTTGTTACTGACTATGGAAATGAATATAATATTATCTATTCCCAGCACCACTTCCAGGAATGTAAGCGTGAGTAAAGCGATCCAGGTATCTAACTCGGTGAAAAGGGTTAGTGCGTCCAAAGCAAGAAAGATTTAATAGTGCATAAATTAAAAGAAAAGCCGGCTGGAAATCAAACAGGTTGCACGGTACATCCCACCCGGATATGTCCACTTTCTAATATCCGGGCCGTAATGCCCCCGTGGCCGCGCATGGCATTATATCCGCCCGGGCCCAATGCTTCTTCCATCCGGGAACAGGGATGGCAAAGGCCAGTCATTTGCAGAACACTACTACCCGCTAAAAAGGTTTTATTCTTCAGTGCCAGCAGGTTAATCCCCTTCACTAAAATATTTCTTCTGAGCAAAACCGGATCCAGGTGTTGCCGATGTAAAAAGGAAGCTACTGAAACTATATGCTCATACTGAATTAGAGTAACCTGGCGCTTGGTAGAATACGAACCATTAAAATGGTCGCCTGCCAGGCCGGAACCGGTATGCGCCTCTACTTCATTTACCACCCGGATTGCACCTCTCTTTTCCGGGCGAATGCCGATCCACTCCACGGTTCCTTGTTGAGGAAGGGTTTCTAATAGCATTTGCATAGAAGGGCTGCTCATAAGTTTGGTATTTATTGCGTTTGGGCCAGGGAAACCAGTTCAGCGGGCCGATGGATTAGGAAGTCAGGGTTTTCAGCCTTTAGCGCTTTTACCGAATTAGCTCCCCAGCTAACGGCAATTGTGCGGATTCCCATTTCCCGGGCAGCAATAATATCACGGGTTTCATCGCCCACATACAGTACTTCCCTGGTGTTTAGGCAATGGCGGGATAAAATTTTTTTCAGCATCCGGGTTTTTCCGAATACGCTCGTCCCGGAATAAATAAATTCAAAACCGGCCAGCTGATGGGCCTGGCAAAACCGGTTTACATTAGCTTTGGAATTAGAAGTTAGTATACCCATGCGGTTTCCATTATTACCTAAATGCAGCAGGGTATTTTTAATTCCAGGTACCGGCTTTATTTCCTCAATCTGTTGGAACAATTCAGCCCTCACTTTGCGGGCGATGAAGGGGAGCTTAACCATAGAAATGCCCAACTCATGAATTACTGAAAAAGTAGAAAGGCTACGATAGTATTCAATTTCGTCGGGTTGAATGGGTTTGTACCCGAATTCCCCGGCGTAACGGTTAGCAATAGTTAACATGGCTTCCAGGGTATTGGCCAGGGTACCATCGAAATCGAAGATATACGTGTTGGGCATGAGATAGAAGCGTATACCGGCAAAAGTATGCATTTTACTGGTTATGCCGGATCGTATTGCATAAATTCTACCAGTTTGCGCGTACTAATGAACCGGCCCCGATTGGTATTGCTAAGTACAATGGCCGTTTTTTCCTCATCGGGCAGGCGAATAAAAAAAGTACGGTAACCTTTCCACCAACCGGTATGGTAAACAACTTTACTACAATCGGGGCGTATCTTCAGCCTCCAGCCCAATCCATAATTATCGTGCAGGTATAAATCTTTGTGGTGGGGAAGCAGGGCTTCTTCCAGGGTTGACCGCCTGATTAGGGTGTTATTGTAAAGGGCCTGGTCGAGTTTTAAAAGATCATGAACAGAGGCGTAAATATTTTTATCGCCCGAAACGCCGTTAAGATAAGAATCGCGAACAGCCCTTCTTCTTTCGTAACCAGTGGTTGGGTTAATAACTTCTGGCTGGCGTACGTTGTCGTAAACCCTGGCCGTTTTCATGTTGAGCGGTTTAAAAATTTCTGTCTCCACAAATTCATGAAAAGGCCTGCCAGACACTCGTTTCACCAGTAGTGAAAGCATGACGTAGTTCGTGTTGCAGTAATTGTAGCGGTAATTGGGTATATAATACCGGTTGGGTTTAAACTGCTCGAGCATGCAGAGCACATCCTCGTTGGTAATGGAATTGTGTTGGTTGGGCCAGTACTTTTCAGCAAAGTACATGTAGTTAGGTAGCCCCGAGCGGTGGCTAAGCAACATTCTTACCGTTATGCCTTCATAGGGGAAATTAGGAAAATACTGCTGCAGGGTATCGTCGAGATACAGCCGGTTTCGGTCTTTAAGCATTAACACCGCAAGGGCAGTGATAGGCTTGGATACCGAGGCTAACTGGAAAGCATGATCCTGGGTGAGGGTATCCTTTCCTTTTCTGTTAGCAAGCCCAAAAGATTTCTCGTAAATAACGTGTCCACGCTCGGCCATCAGCACCGACCCGCTGAAACCAGCCCTTTGGTGCATTCGCTTAAACCAGGCGTCGATTTCAGGCACTTCATTTTCTTTCACCTTGTTAAGGTGCTCCTGAAAAGCAAGCAGTTTGGTATCGTCAGCGGTGTGATAAACCGTAGCAGAACTGATGGCCCGGTTACAGGAATCACAATGAAACACAATGATTACCAGTAGCAGGTACTTCAGAAACGAAACGAAGATAGCGGTTCTTTTTCCAATCATTACACAAATATAACCATACTTATGGAATTAAGGTTTACGACTTACTTTGTAATAATAAGTTGATGATTAACGAACAAACACCAGTTCGTGCAACCTGAACCCGACGGAAAGGAAAAATCCTGTCTGATTAAAATTTAAGTAATTATTTAAGTTAGAAGAGCCCACTTGTTGATTTTATTTTAGTTACAGGTTAAATGAGATGTTTTTTTGAAAAAAAAACTAACTTTTTTCTTATTAGCTGATTATGCATGTTAATATTAAAGTTTATTCTTTTAGTGCCTTAATTACAAACTTAACCTATATCTTCATGAAGCAATTTTTACGATGCTTTTTACTGGCAGGGCTTGTACTTATTACAGGTATTGCCGTAGGGCAGAATTACACCATTACCGGAACAGTAACCGACGGGGCTACCGGAGAGGGGCTGGCCGGTGTTAACGTAGTTGTTCAGGGAACAACTACCGGAACGATCACCGACGTACAGGGTAAGTACAGACTGCAAACCAGTGAGCGGGCGCCTACGCTGGTTTTCTCATTTATCGGTTATCTGCAGCAATCGCTCGACTTAAGTGCCGGACAAACAACAGCAGATATAACCCTGGAGGAAGATGTTACCAACCTGGAAGAGGTGGTAGTAACCGGACTGGCTTCATCTGTAAAACGATCGAACCTGGCCAATTCGGTAGAAACCATTGATGCCAGTGAATTATCGGAAACCACTTCTCCTCAAACCCTGGATAATGCGCTCTACGGAAAACTGGCCGGGGTAAACATGACCGCAAACGGCGGAGCGCCCGGTGGTGGTATTAACGTGCAGTTACGAGGTGTATCTACGTTGGGAGCTGGTTCTTCCCAACCGCTTTACATTATCGACGGGGTTTACGTAGATAACAGTTCTATTCGTAATGGCCGTACCCAGGTAAGCGGGGCCAGCAGCGGACAAAACGCAGGTACCCAGGACAATGCCTCAGGAAGAATAGCCGACCTGAACCCTGAAGATATTGAAAGCATAGAAGTGCTTAAGGGTCCTTCGGCTGCGGCAATTTACGGTACCCGGGCTAACGCCGGGGTGGTGATTATCACAACCAAACGAGGCCAGGCTGGTAAAACCAAGGTTTCTTTTAAACAGGATGTTGGTTTCGCTTCTGCTCTGAACCTGATAGGTTTTGACGACTGGGGGCCAGAAAAAATCCGGGCATATTTTCCCGATGATGAAGAAGATACTGAAATAGCTCGATATAATGAAGCGGTGGCCGAAGGACGAATTTCCGACTGGGAAGAAGTTTTGTACGGAGAAACCGGTTTGCTAACCAACACGCAGCTTAGTATAAGAGGAGGCGGCAACAAAACCCGTTTCTATATTTCGGGAGGTGCCCGCACCGAAGAAGGAATTATTAAAAATACGGGCTTCGATCGCTACTCACTACGAGCTAATGTAGATCATGAAATTTCCAAAAATTTCAAGATTACCTCCAGCTCAAATTACATACAAAGTAATACCCGACGCGGTTTTACCGGAAACCAGAATAACACCGGTGGTAGTATTGGTTATTCGCTGGCTTATGCCCCTACTTACGCTAATTTCTATCCCGATGAGCAGGGAAACTATCCTAACAACCAGTACTTCAACGACAACCCGCTGGCTATTCGCGACCTGGCGACCAATGAAAATGTGGTCGACCGGTTTATCCAGTCGTTCAGCATCGACGCCAACTTGTTCCAGAATGATAACTCGTTCCTGAAATTAAACCTGCGGGGTGGGCTTGACTATCTTTCCAGTAATTCGCTGGTTTACTTCCCGGAAATCCTGCAACACCAGGTTAATAACTCGGCTCCTGCCGGTGATGTGGTTAACGGGCGGCAAGACAACTTTAATACTAATATCCAGGCCTTCCTGATTTATAACACCAACGTGGGGAATGTAAACCTGAACACCCAAATCGGTGCCGTTCGGCTATCGCAGGATGTGGAAAGCATACTGAACCGTGGCCGTGGATTGTCGGCAGGGCAAAGGAACTTCCGCTGGGCCAGGGTGCAATCGGTTCTCGGTCAGCAAAATCAGTCGGTAACGGATGTAGGCCTGATTGCCCAGGAAGAAATTAACTGGGAAGATAAAATTGTAGGTACTCTGGGTATTCGATTAGATAAGTCGACACTCAACCTGCAACAGGATGAATTTTACGCCTTTCCTAAAGCATCGGTTGCGGCCAACCTGCAGAATTTCGACTTCTGGACTCTTGCAGGAGTTAACCAGTTGAAATTACGTGCTGCTTACGGGGAAACCGGTGGATTACCAGCCTTCGGAAATACGTTCGTTTCACTGGCACCCCAGTTAATTGGTGATAATCTGGGGGCACAGCGGGCTGCTGGTGGTAATGCCCGTGAGGTAGATCCTGATCTGGTTCCGGAAACTGCTTCGGAGTTTGAAATTGGTATAGATGCTGCCTTTGCCGATAACCGAATTGGCCTGGAGTTGACTTATTACCTGAAAGAAGTACGCAATCTTATTCTGGATCAGGAACCGCCGCAGTCTACCGGTATCACGGATATTACGCGTAATGCCGCCGACCTGCAGAATGAAGGGGTTGAAGTAACCCTGAATACTTACCCGGTTCGTACGACAAACTTCAACTGGATGTCGCGCTTTACTTTCTGGAGAAATGTATCGGAAATTACCCGACTTGATATTCCATCTTTTACTACGGGTAGTTTTGGGGCAGGACTGGGAGCGTACGTTATTACACCCGGCGAATCGCCTACCACTATTGTGGGTACCCCGGCCGACCCGGATGGCCCGGCAGGATTTACCCGTTACGGTGATTCTCAACCCGACTTCCAGATGGCTTTCTTTAACCAGATTAATTTCCTGAAGAATTTCGACCTCACCTTCCTGGTACACTGGAAACAGGGTGGAGAAAATATTAATCTTTCTGGTTTCTTGTGGGATGCCGGTGGTACTGCTCCCGACTGGAGCCAGGATGACGATGGCGATGGGGTACTAAACCCTAACGACCCCGATACCCGCGGAACGGGCGCCGGTCGCTTTGTAGAAGAAGCCAGTTACGTAAAAGTGCGTGAAATCGGTTTATACTATACCTTCCCTGCCGAAGCGGTAAATAATGCTTTCGGTGGGTTTGTAGAAAAAGTGAAGATTGGTGCTTCAGGAAATAATCTGTTCCTGTTCAGCGATTACAACAGCTACGACCCTGAAGTTTCGAATTTTGGATCTGATCCGATTAATTCTACGGTAGAAGTAACTCCTTTTCCTTCTTCCCGTCGAGTGTTTTTCCACGTACAAATTGACTTCTAATCCAGAAAATTGATAAAAATGAAAATAGCTAAATTAATTCTCTTCAGCCTGGTTCTGGCAATCGGAACCGGTGCATGTGAGTTTTTTGAACCCGATGAAGTATTTGACCCGAATAACCCCTCTGTTTCTTCGGTACTAAACAATGCCAGCAAAGCGGAATTGCAGTCGTTAGTTTATGGAATGGAAGCCCGCCACCGGGTTCCTTATGAAAATGCCACTGAAATGTTTGGCTCTTTCGGACGCGAAGTTTGGGCCTTCTTCGGCTCTGACCCCCGTTTTACTGAAGACTGGCTCGGAGTTGGTGATGATACCCAGGACGGAACCACCTATCCCGACTTTTTTGGCTCAGGAGGAACTTACTTGTCGCCTTACCAGGCTATTAAGCAGGGTAATGTTATTCTCCAGGCTGTTGAAAACACGAATGTGCTCACTGGGGAAGAAGCAAACGGATATACCGGGTACGCAAAAACCATTATGGGCTTTCAATACCTGTATCCGCTGAACCAGCAAAATGAAAACGGTATCCGCTTCGAGGTTAATAATCCTCTGGATCCGGGCCCGGTGCTGGACTACGAAACGGCCCTCGACAGTACTCGTCAACTGCTCGATGAAGGCTTCGATGAACTGAACAGTGCAGGTTCAAACCTCGATTTCGGTCTCACATCAGGTTATGCCGGGTTTGCTTCCCCTGCCGGACTGGCGCAAATTAACCGCGGCATTGCAGCCCGGGCTGCCCTGTACGCGGAAGATTTCCAGGGAGCACTCGATGCGGTAAACCAGTCGTTCCTGGACCTGGACACTACTTCGGTAGACGGGATGTATATTGGCGCGTACCACGTGTATGGAAACGATCCGGATATTCCGAATCCGCTCTTTTACCCCAAGGATGCTAATACAAAAACCATCCTGATGGTACATCCTTCCATGATCACTGACGCCCTGGATGGAGATCAGCGGGTTCCTTTTAAGTTTTTCGAGCGTTCAAGCTCTCTTTCTAATCCAAATGCCAATCCTAACGTATCGGCGCTTTACCAGGATAATCGCTATGACAGCAATACCGATCCTATTCCATTCATCCGGAATGAGGAGTTGATCCTGATTTATGCAGAAGCCAATGCCCAACTAGGTAACACCGGGGAAGCGGTGAATGCCATTAACCAGATACGCACCACCTGGGGGTTACCCGACTATTCAGGGGCAACCACCAAGGATGCACTGATTGATGAAATCTTGTTTCAGCGTCGTTATTCGCTATGGGCTGAAGGCGGCCAGCGCTGGATTGATACCCGTCGCTACGACCGTATCGAGGATATTCCTACCGAACTGGATGGCGGACAGGTTTTCCGTAGTGTTTCTCGTCCGAACAACGAAATTCAGTTCGACGAAAGTAATTAAGACTTTAAGTTTTTACCAATTAAAAACCCTGTAGGATCACTACAGGGTTTTTTTCATTCAGTAAAGTTAGATTTCAAATCCAGTCGGGAAAATGATCAGGCATTCCCCTTCAGCATTCGGTTCCAGTACATCCAGGGCAGAAAGTACTTCTTGAAGTACCACATGCTGGTTCTTTCTTTGGTGGTATCGAAGAAGAATGAGGAGTCGACCTGGTTATCGTAATCAAATTCAGCCAGCAGCATTTTACCATAACCGGTTACGATAGGGCAGGAGCTGTATCCATTGTAAGATCCATGCATCTTTTCGTGTTCCATTACTGAAATCAGGTTATCGACCACTACGGGTGCCTGCTTTCGTACGGCTGCCCCGGTTTTGGCATTAGGACTGTTGGCTACATCGCCTAAAGCAAATATATTGGCGTATTTTTTATGCTGTAGGGTTAGCTTATCAACATCTACGCCGCCAAACGCGCTTTCGTCGCTGATGGCCGAGTTTCTAATAAAATCAGGTGCGCTCTGGGGAGGTGCGGTATGCAACATATCAAAAGGTACTATTACTCGTGAGGTACCTTCAATCTTTAGGTTCATACTGCTGAATTTATCTTCAACCACCACACAACCCGAATCAGCGTTAGTAACCTCGTAAACGGCTTCCTTACTATCGGGGCGTATTTCTACCAGTTTATGAAAGAAACGAGTAAAGATATCGCGTTCCTGGATAATCCGGTTCAGGGTAGCGGCAAACTCCTTTACGCCAAATATCACCGAGCCGGGGGTAGCGAAAATAACATTGGTATCATTTCGTACGCCGTGCTTCCGGAAATAGTCTTCGGCCAGGTACATGATTTTCTGCGGGGCACCGCCACACTTAATAGGGGTTGCCGGCTGGGTAAACAGGGCGTTTCCTCCTTTAAAGTTTTTAATAACTTCGAAAGTATAAGGGGCATACTTCCAGTGGTAATTACTACAAACCCCGTTAGTACCTACACTTTCGGCCAGGCCGGGAATATCGCTCCAGTTCAACTGGATACCGGCGGCAACCACCAGGTATTCGTACATGAGTTTACGGCCATCACGGGTAATGATAAGCTGCTCTTCCGGATGAATTTCTTCTACTGCATCCTGTATCCAGATGGTGCCTTTGGGGATATAATCTTTTTCTTCCCGAATTGTGTCTTCCAGCTCGTAGGCACCACCGCCAACCAGTGTCCAGGCCGGCTGATAATAATGATGATCGTTGGGTTCCAGGATAGCTATATCTGCTTCCGGCTGTTTTTTCTTAAGCTGAGCGGCAATTGTAAGTCCGGCAGTACCACCACCAATTATGAGAATCTGGTGCTTTACGGCGTCAGCAGGAGTATTTAAATTAAATGGATTCATTCTGATTAAAGTATAGTGTAAAAAAACTATTAATTTCCATCTGAACCCCGGGCAGGTGCGCAATTCTCTGCCCGGATTCAGAATGAACTCAGCCCGCCTTGGCGAGCTGATGTTCTAAAGTGCAAACTTTTCGTTGCGTAACTGGGTAGGACATTTTCCGGCGATCAATTCCAGGCTAATTTCCTCTTTCAAGGCTTCAAACCCTTTGCGAACGTTTACAATGTCGTGTAACCCGGCTTGCTTCAGGATAGAGCAGGCAATCATCGATCGGTACCCGCCGGCACAATGCACTACGTACTGGCGATTGGGATCGAGCGTTGAAATTTCCTGCTTCAGGTCTTTCAGCGAAATATTAAGGGCACCGGCAACGTGCTCGGTTTCGGCTTCAGTATTTCTGCGAACATCAAGAATTTCGGCGCCTTCCTCCAGTAAACCAGCAACTGCCGAAGCGTCAACGGTTTCAACCCGATGCAGTGGTTCACCAGCTTGCTGCCACGCCTGAACTCCGCCTTCGAGATATCCCTTAACGTTTTCAAAACCTACCCGGGCCAGTCGCAGTACTGCTTCGGTTTCCTTACCCGGTTCAGTAACCAGCACAATGGACTGGCTAATCGGGATCAGGGTTCCCACCCAAACGGCAAACTGGCCGTCGAGACCAACATTAATCGATCCGGGCACAAATCCCTGCTCAAATGAATCGGGGTCGCGGGTGTCGAGTATAACTGTTCCCTTGTTAGTGAACTGGGTAAATTCTTCAACCGACAGCGGGCGGCGGTTACGCTCCATTACTTCGTCGATGTTTTCGTACCCCGATTTATTAATCCGAACGTTTTCAGGGAAGTAAGCAGGAGGAGTTTCCAACCCTTCGGTAACCACTTCCACGAATTTCTCCCGGTCCATGGGCTGAAGTGCGTAGTTTATTCTTTTCTGTTCGCCAATGCTGGTAACCGTTTCGCTGTTCATGTTTTTACCGCACTGCGAACCGGCACCGTGACCAGGATAAACAATTACGTCGTCGGCCAGCGGAAGAATTCTATTGTGTAAAGAATCGAACAGATGACGGGCCAGGTCTTCGCGGCTCAGGTCTGTTTTAACCGCCAGGTCGGGCCGGCCAACATCTCCGTTGAACAGGGTATCACCGGTATAAATGGAATGATCTTCACCGTTTTCATCGATTAACAGGAAAGTAGTAGATTCCATGGTATGCCCGGGCGTGTGCAGGATTTTAACCTGAACATCACCAACATTGAACAATTCGTTATCGGCCGCCACGTAAGCCGAATACTGCGGTTGTGCATTCGGGCCAAAAACAATGGTGGCCCCGGTGGCCCGGGCCAAGTCGAGATGCCCGGAAACGAAATCGGCGTGGAAATGCGTTTCAAAAATGTACTTAATGGTTTTTCCTCGCCTTTTGGCCAGTTCCAGGTAGGGTTCGGTTTCGCGCAGCGGATCAATGATGGCAGCCTCACTACCCGATTCAATGTAGTAAGCAGCTTCAGCCAGGCATCCGGTATACAATTGTTCAATATACATAATCTAAAAAAGTTAAATGGTGAGATATGAGAATATTTGAAGTCGTATATTTTCGATTACCGAATACTCCCTTTTATTATTATCGAGTTTTATATTTACAAACGTAAATGTATGAAGGTGTATTCATGTATACTGATGACTCTAATCATGATTAAAAAAGAAAGGGCTGAAATAGGTATGATTATAATCAATTGTTTAAAATCAGTGCTAAAAATTTAAAAATATGTAGGAAAGGGTTTTTTCACTACTGAAGTTTACAACCATAAAAATAGACCAACATGAAGTACTGTTTAGCATTCATTGCAGCCACCCTATTGTTTAACGCCTGTTCCGGACCCAAAGAAACTAAGGAAGCAACCGGGGCTAATGAGGCCAAGGCCATTTTCTCCGATGCCATGGACGTTCACGACGAGGTAATGCCTAAAATGGATGCCATTATGAAGATGAAAAAAGAGGTTACCACAGTGCAGGATTCACTGGCCAGTGCGGGTGTTGCCGAAGAGCAGATAAAAGTTTATAAAAATGCATTCTCCTCTCTGGACGAAGCAGACAAGGACATGATGAAGTGGATGCGATCGGTGGAACCGGTTCCGGGTAACTTCAATGAGCTACCGCAGGCAGCCCGGGATAGCATCATGAGTTTGCAACGTGAGCAAAAGGAATCGATAGAAGAAGTTCGCCGGCAAATGAATGAAAGCATAGAACAGGCCCGGGAACTGCTTAAAAATTAACTGCTGATTTATTCTAGCCAGAACGATACCGGCCTGCGAACCGATTCAAAAGCCGATGCGTGTTGCAGGTTATCAAATATGGTAGTAGCCAGTAGTTTGGAAAGATTATCGGCACTGTAATGAATACCTTTACCGGTAAGAGTAATTACAGGCTGGTGGTCTTTCTCCAGTACCAGGAAGGTATGCCCGAGGATTGGAAACAGCCTGGGGATTAACCCTTTTTCAAGGTATTCGTCAGCTACCACATTTTCCCGGTAAGCCCACTCCAATAAATAATGCATTCTTTCCAGGTCGTTTGGGTAAGCAAAGAAAACGGGATAATATACTTCATTGCGCGCCCCCGACCAGAAGGGCGTTTTTCCCCAGGTTTCAATTCCCGGTTTACTCAGGCCGTTCATACAGCGGTAAAAGTTTTGCAGTACCGGTGGAAATTGCATCCCCATTTTCTTTTCAAAAGCTTCCAGCTCGGCTTCATCCAGTCCGCTGTTCCATACCGATCCCTGCTGCACCTGCAACCCTTGCTGGGCCGGGTTGATATCAGTTTCTGCCCAGTACCATTCACTGTGTTGTTTTAATTGCTTAAAAAACTGTGCCGAATCATTGGGTTCTGGGAGCCGGATGGCTGATGACATGATAATAGTTTTGGAATGCTTCGGTTTATTAATAGATTGAAAGCAGAAATTCCTGCCAGAAACATTAAATCACCGATATTTTTCACTAACAAGCAAAGGAAGCAAGAATCTGCACGGCCAGGATCGATGAATTGCTGCAGATTAACAGCAGTTTTCTAATGCTTATTACCGGGATGAGTAAAAGCTGTAAATTTTTTCAATATTTCACTAATTTATAAATGGTCTCTTTTGTATCCCATCTGGAATGCTTTCAATGCGGTGAATCGTTCGATTTGTCCCGTATCCATACCTACTGCAAAACCTGTAACCAACCGTTACTGGTTAAATACGATCTGAACAAAGCGGGCGCTAGTTTAACTCCAAAATCATTTAAAAACAGGGTCAATTCCTTGTGGCGGTACAGGGAGTTATTGCCTTTGCAGAATGAGAAAAATAAAGTGACGCTGGAAGAAGGGTTTACTCCCCTCTATCACCTGAAACGTTTA
The DNA here is from genome assembly GCA_964542855.1 of uncultured Roseivirgaceae bacterium. GTDB lineage: Bacteria > Bacteroidota > Bacteroidia > Cytophagales > Cyclobacteriaceae > CAZIWJ01. Next base: position 5,467 of record CAZIWJ010000025.1, on the reverse strand, counting down.
GGGAGCCGTTACGAATTGCCTGCGGTATGGGTAAAGGAAGAAGGGCTGAACCCAACTGGGTCTTTCAAAGCCAGGGGACAAACGTTAGCCATTTCTAAAGCTAAAGAACTGGGAGTACAGGAGTGCATCGTGCCCTCTGCCGGGAATGCAGGAGGAGCCATGAGTGCCTACTGTGCAGCGGCTGGAATAAAAGCTACGGTGGTAATGCCTTCCTACACGCCCAGAATCTTTATACAGGAATGTGAACTCTTTGGCGCTCACGTAGAATTAATCGACGGGCTTATCGATGCCTGCGGTGCGCGGGTAGCTGAAATAAAAGCGGAAACCGGTGCGTATGATGTATCTACGCTAAAGGAACCTTACCGGCTTGAAGGGAAGAAAACTATGGGCTTTGAAATCGCCGAACAATTCAACTGGCAACTGCCCGATTATATTTTTTATCCTACCGGCGGTGGTACCGGCCTTATCGGTATATGGAAAGCCTTTCAGGAACTTAAAGAACTGGGTTGGATAGAAGGCCCTTTGCCTAAAATGGTAGTTGTTCAGGCTGAAAATTGTAATCCGGTTGCCCGTAAATTTAACCAGGAGCCAGGTTCTGTAGCCTTCCGGGGTTCGATGGCAAATGGTTTGGCTGTACCTAAAGCCTTTGGCATGGAAATGATGTTAAAAGTACTGAATGAGTCGGAAGGAATAGCTATCAGCATAAGCGAAGAGGAAATGCTGGATGGAATAAAAGAAATTTCTTCCACGGAAGGCATTACCATTTCCCCGGAAGGTGCTGCCGTGTGGAAAGCGATGATGCAGCTGGTAAACCGGGAAGAAATGAACAGGGGCAGCAAAGTGTTGCTGATGAATACCGGATCGGGGTATAAGTATTTCGAAAATTACCCGGTTAACTAACCCTGGACTTGCAGGGCATCTATACCTGTAGGTTTTACAACCGCCTGGTATTTACATCCGCTCCCGGGCTAAATAATACCACATCACCAAGAAAAACTTCCTTGGCAGGTTATTTACAACATCCCGATCAGTTTCAGTCGTCTGTTTTATCCTGGAAGCCCAGCAGGTCGCGATGAATCTGGTGCAGTTTAGGTAAAATTTCCTCCACCGCGTCGTTCAACTTCTCGTCGTGCTGACGGATGGAAGCATGAAACTCCCAGACCTGTAGAATATCTTCCCCCTTTATTTTGTAAGATTCATAGTGCGGGTTATCAGATAGCACCACCAGGTGACCGCGGTTGCGTAATTTATTGATTACCCGCTTGTAAACAATACCTTCGCGGGTTACCAGGATGTAGGTAGCGTAATTCTTTATCAGGTTAATGTGCTCGCAATAACGGCCGCATACGTAGTCACCGTCGGTGAGTGGGGGCATGGAATCGCCCTTGATTTGGAAAATCATGTACGTGCCGGCTGGCGTATTCGGCAGCGACATGGATGGCAGTTCGCGGATGAACTCCACGTCGAAGAAACCGGCCGTATAGCCGGCATGAGCCTCCGTTTCCACGATGGGAATTACCTCCTGGTTGGCCTGGTCTACCTGTACAACCAGGATGTTGGGAATAGTGGCCGACCGGGTAGAGACTTCGTTATTCAGGGGTTGAAACAACAATTCATCTACACTGCAATTGAAAAATACCGATGCTTTAATTAGCAACCGCAAAGGAGGTTCAGCTTTTCCGGCTTCGTACTTAGCCAGTGAACTTCGGGTAATGTTCAGCCGCCTGGCCATCTCTTCCTGGCTCAGCTGATGCTGACTCCGAAGATAACCCAGATTGGTTGTCAGGTAAGTGCCTTGCATAGATGTGTAAATTATGAACAGTTAAGATGTTATAATTTCATTCAATATATAATTTTTTTCGGTATCCCGCAGCATTTATTCCAATTCTTTGGGAAATGGTTCAGCTCATTAGAAAGTAAACAGAATTTGTATATTAGAAGATATTCCACCATAAAACCTTTAAATACTCCTTTTATGATCAATTCCTTATTTAATGGTAAATTATTAATGGCAGCAGTTACCCTGACAATGTTCTTTGTATCCTGTCAGTCTGCCGATCAGGACAATGCTGAACAAATGGAAGTACTGGGGCTTCAGGAAGACGTTGAAATTATCCGCGACGAATGGGGAATTAATCATATCTATGCCAATAACCAGCACGACCTGTTCTTCGCACAGGGTTATGCGGCCGCACGCGACCGGCTGTTTCAGTTCGAGGTATGGCGCCGGCAGGCCAACGGAACGGTGGCCGAAATGCTGGGAAAAAAAGAAATTGAACGTGATATCGGAACTCGCCTGTTTAAGTTCCGGGGCGATATAAAGGAAGAAATGGCCCATTACCATCCTGAGGGAGTTGAAATTATAACTGCATTTGTAGATGGGGTAAACGCTTACATTGCCGAAGCGAATACCAGCCCGGAAAACCTGCCCCGGCCCTTCCGGTTACTGGGCATCGAACCGAAACCCTGGACCCCGGAAATTGTGGTTTCCCGCCACCAGGGGCTTCTGGGCAACATTAACCGGGAACTGAATACCGGGAGGGCAGTGGCCCTGGCCGGTGAGGAAGTGGTGGAAAAGATAAACTGGTTCCACCCGAAAAATCCGGACCTTACCCTCGATCCGGCTATTGACGGGGAGTTACTCTTTAACGATGTTATTGCCCCTTACCAGGCTTTTCGCCAGCGGGTAAGGTTCGGGCAGGATGACCTTAGTATGGCCCGGCTGGAAAAAGAAAAGGAACAAATGTACGCTTTTGATAATCCGGATACCGGGTGGGGAATTGGCAGCAATAACTGGATTGTAAGCGGATCTCGTACGGCTTCCGGAAACACCCACATGGCCAATGACCCGCACCGCACGGTTGCTGTTCCATCGTTGCGTTACATGGCCCATCTCGTAGCCCCGGGCTGGAACGTAATTGGTGGGGGAGAACCCGAAATTCCGGGTATTTCTATTGGCCATAATGAGTACGGGGCGTGGGGGCTAACCGTGTTCCGTACCGACGGCGAAGACCTGTACGTGTACGAGCTAAACCCCGAAAACCCGCACGAATATAAATACCAGGGCGAATTTGAGACCATGGAAAAAATTACAGAAACCATCCCGGTAAAAGGTCAGCAGGATACCGTTGTAAACCTTTACTATACTCGCCACGGGCCGGTTACCCACATCGATTCGGTAAATAACGTGGCTTACGCCATGCGATGTGCCTGGCAGGAAGTGGGAGGTTCACCCTACCTGGCTTCTTTACGAATGGACCAGGCCAAAAGCTGGGAGGAATATCGCGAGGCATGTAGCTACAGCCATATTCCGGGAGAAAATATGAGCTGGGCCGACGTGAACGGAAATATCGGCTGGCAAGCAGTAGGAATTGCCCCGGTCCGGAAAAATTTCAGTGGGCTGGTTCCGGTTCCAGGCGATGGCCGGTACGAATGGGACGGTTACCTGCCCATTAAAGAAAAGCCGCACTTGAAAAACCCTGAAAAAGGGTACTTCAGTACAGCAAATCAGAACGTTACTCCCGAAAACTACAACCACTGGGATGCCATCGGGTTTTCCTGGTCTGATCCATACCGGGGCATGCGTGTAAGCGAATACCTGGAAAGTCATCCCGAACTTACCGTGGAGCAATCACAGAAACTTCAAACCGATTATTTATCCATACCGGCCCGCAAGTTGGTTCCACTTCTACAGCAAATGAAATCAGAAAACACCCTGGTTACGCAGGCACAGGCTCAGATGCTTGACTGGGATTTTCGCCTTTTACCTAATTCCGTTGCTGCTGCTATTTACGTGAGTTGGGAAAATCGCATCCGCGATTCGGCTGAAGTGGCTTTCATACCCGAAAATATCCGCCCTTACGTAAGCCTGCAACTGAAACGAATCATCGACTGGGTGGAAAACCCCGATCGGGTATACGAAGAAAATGCCAGGGGCCAGATGACCCGCTTCCTAGTCGAGTGTTTTGAACTGGCTGTTGCCGACCTGCAGGCCCGCCTGGGCGATAACATCAGCAACTGGCAGTACGGGCAGGCCGATTACAAGCATATTACTATTCAGCATGCCCTGGGGGATACCGATTCTAGCCTCAACCTGGGCCCCTTGCCCCGGGGAGGAAATGGCTACACGCCGGGTTCAACGGGCAACAACCTGAATCAGAGCAGCGGGGCTACCTTTCGCATGGTGGTTGATGTGGGCAACTGGGACGCCACCATAGGTACCAACGCCCCGGGGCAGTCCGGCGATCCCGATAGCCCATTTTACGATAACCTGTTCGAGCCCTGGGCTAATGATGAATTCTTCCCGGTGTACTATTCCAGGCAAAAAATAGAAGAGGCTGCCGCAACACAACAAGTGCTGCTCCCGGCGGTTGGTGAGTAGGCAAACTTCGCTCCGGTTAATGACTTACGCTTTCCGTTACCCATTATAAACTGAAAACGACTCAACAGTCTGGCTAATCAACCAGATATCAAATCGGTGACTATTTTGTATTCGTTTTTCGTATATTGTGACAAAATGACATGCACATTAAATTTCAAAAGATGAAAAATGAAAACCGAATTCTGGAATTGCTGGCCGAACTGCTAAAAAAATACGACCGCCACGATGAGCGTTTGGATAAACACGGAAAAATGCTGGAAAATCTGGAGCAGAAAATCGGTGGAGTAGAAAACAAGCTTGATGGCGTAGAAAATAAGCTTGATGGAGTAGAAAATAAGATTGTTGGAGTAGTACAAAAACAGGACCGACACGAAGAATTGCTGCAACTATTAATTGAAAGCCAGGTGAGGCTGGACAACTCCTTCGATCAGATGAGAAGGACTTTTACCAAACGGTTCGATCAGATGGAGGTTAAAAATGACAAAATGTTCGACTACCTGCAAACCGTCCTCGATCAGCACGATACCCGGATTAAACGACTGGAAGACCGCCGGGGAAACAACTAACCTCCCCGGCCGGTTTCACCTGTTTTACCCCTGGCTTACTCCCTGCCAGGCTTTTCCAAAATCGGGTTTCCTTCACCGGCCCGGTACTTTTCAAACCAGGTTAGTATCCGGTCCGATACATCCATCAGGAATTTGGGCTCTCTCGGTCCGTGCGGGGTACGTGGGTAAACCACCATTTCGGTATCTATTCCTTTACGCTTCAACGCTTCATAAAACTCCTGCCCCTGGGTAAAAGGTACCCGCAAATCGTTCTGGCCGTGAATGATTTGGGTAGGGGTAACAATTTCATTCAACCGGTAAATGGCCGAATGTTTCTCGTAGGTTTCGTAGTCGTTCCAGAATTCATCGCCCATGTGCCCGACCAGGTAATCGGATATGTCGGTGGTGGTTACCATACTGATCAGGTTGGGTAACCCGGCCCCCATACTGGCAGCTTTAAAACGATCGGTTTGGGTTACCACAAAGCTGGTCATGTAACCGCCGTAACTCCAGCCCATGACAAACTGCTGGTCAGGATCGC
>CAZIWJ010000024.1:0-24506 GCA_964542855.1 uncultured Roseivirgaceae bacterium | reverse complement strand
AAGCTGCAAAAGACATTGTTACTGTAGCTACTGAAACCGAATCGCTATCTACCCTTGTTGCAGCTGTGAAAGCAGGTGGGTTGGTAGAAACCCTACAGGGAGAAGGCCCTTTTACCGTATTTGCCCCTACCAACGATGCATTCAATGCCTTACCGGAAGGCACGCTGGAAGGCCTGCTGAAACCTGAGAACAAGGATCAGCTAGCCGGTATCCTGAAGTACCACGTGGTATCAGGTAAGGTGATGTCGACTGACCTGGAAGATGGTATGACTGCTTCAACTGTTGCCGGTAACGAAATTACAGTAAAACTGGCCGACGGAAGTGCAATGATTAACGACGCTACTGTTGTTATGGCTGACGTTGAAACTTCTAATGGTGTGGTACACGTAATCGACAAAGTATTACTTCCAAAAGAGTAGTTTAACTACACATTGAAAATAAAAAAACAGGCGTTGTTCTTTCAACACCTGTTTTTTTTTGCCCGAATGTAGACCTGTTTCCTGTTAATCTTTTTCCAGGAAAGAGCCCAGGATGTTGTTATCGCCTTTATTACTGTTTTTACCAAAGGGGGCAATAGCAGCAACCAGCTTGCGGATGGGCATCGATTGCATCCACACCTTTCCAGTACCGGAAAGGGTAGCCAGGAAAATTCCTTCACCCCCGAAAAGCATGGACTTCAGTCCGCCGGAAGCAGTAATATCGAAATCGAGGGTGTTTTCAAAAGCAACCACACAGCCGGTATCTACCCGCAGCTTTTCGTTATTCAACTGCCGTTCAACCACCGTACCACCGGCGTGAACAAAGGCCATTCCGTCGCCATGCAGCTTCTGAAGAATAAACCCTTCCCCACCAACCAGGCCAGAGCCCAGTTTTTTGTTCAGGGTAATGCTAACTTTGGTACCCAATGCAGCGCAAAGGAAACTGTCTTTCTGGGTAATAAGGGTATTTTCAGCCACCCGGCTCAGGTCGATAGGCACCACCGTTCCCGGGTAAGGGGCCGAAAAGCCAACATTCGATTTACCGGCTCTGCCCTCACTGGTAAAATGAGTCATGAATAATGATTCACCGGTAAGCAACCGGCTGCCGGCAGAAAACAACTTACCAACAAACCCCTGGTTCGGGTTGGAGCCGTCGCCCATTTTGGTTTCAAAGTTAATATCGGGGTCCATGTACATCATGGCTCCGGCTTCGGCAATAACCGTTTCGCCGGGGTCGAGAGCAATGTTAACCAGTTGAATACTTTCACCGAGGATGGTATAATCAATTTCGTGTGAGCGCATAATATTAGGGGTTAGAGGCTATAAAATGCCGGGCCTTCTTTAGGTCGGCCGGGGTATCTATACCAAATATAGGTTTATCTATGCGAAGCATTTTAATTTTAAAACCATTTTCCAGCACGCGCAGCTGTTCGAGTTTTTCCACCTGTTCCAGTTTACCCTGCGGCCACTGGCTGTACTGCAGCAGGAATTCGCGCTGATACCCGTAAATACCGTAGTGGCGAAAATAAGGCACTTCTGCCGGAAGTTGCAGGGAATCGGAAAAAGAAAAAGAATCGCGGTGCCAGGGAATGGGTGAGCGCGAAAAGTAGAGCGCTTCCTGTTGTTCATTCACCACAACCTTTACTACCGCAGGGTTCATTAAGTCTTTTTCGTTGGTAATAAGCCCCATACCCGAAACCATTTTGGCGTCGCCAACTTTCAACAGTTGGGCCAGGGCATTAATAATATCAGGATCCATAAAAGGTTCATCGCCCTGCACGTTTATGATAAAGGAAGAAGAAAGGTGTTGGGCGGCTTCTGCAATGCGGTCGGTACCCGATTCATGATCATTTCGGGTCATGATTACCCGATGTGTAAAGGCTTTACAAGCGGCAGCTATTTCCTCGCTATCGGTGGCAATAAAAGTATGGTTAACTGCTGATGCCTGCTGTACCTGTTCGTAAGTTCGTTGAATTACCGGCTTACCGGCAAGGTCGAGCAGGAGCTTACCGGGCAAACGCGTGGAGGTTAACCGGGCCGGGATAACTACATCAACAGCCGCTTCCTCATTATTTATCATGGATGTTTAATAATTCACCGTGTAACTGGTACAACTGCCTGGAGTAAAAAAATGTAGGGTGTAATTTAGGGGGGTAAGAAAGACAAAGGAGAGGTACAACAGGCGAAAGAAAAAGTATACCTATCCGAAAGCTTTCTTAACGCTGGCGTTTTTCTATATAATTAATTGCTTCGCCAACCGTTTGCAAATTTACAGCGTCGGTGTCAGGAATTGAGATGTTAAACGTTTGCTCCAGTTCCATTACAAACTCGGCGTAATCGAGAGAGTCTACGCCCAGGTCTTTCATAAAACTGGCTTCTTCGGTAATCTGCGTTTCGCTAACACCTAATCGATCAATGAGGATTTGCGTAATTACATTGCCAATTTGCTCATCCATTGAGTACGTATTATTCATAGAACATAAAAGTTTAGAAACTTTAAATTGATTCAGAGTTTCTAACGAAAGCTTTATTTATTTGTTTTACTCTGCCTCTTTAAATTTATAATTGCCTGAAACAGCGATGATTCTTTTCCCCCGGAGGGAATGAACAGTTAAAAAGGCCGTATTAATAAAATTATTTAAATTGCCGTATATGAGAGAAAACTATTTAAGCGGCGGTACTCAGCATCTTAACGATAAGGACAAAGAGTTGGAAAAAACCCTGCGGCCGCTGAGTTTTTCAGACTTTACCGGCCAGCAGAAGGTTATCAACAACCTGAGTATTTTCGTGCAGGCGGCCCGCCAGCGCGGGGAGCAACTGGACCACGTGTTACTGCACGGCCCTCCCGGGTTGGGTAAAACCACCCTTTCGCACATTATTGCTAACGAGTTAAGCACCAATATTAAAATATCTTCCGGGCCGGTACTGGATAAACCCGGCGACCTGGCCGGTATCCTCACCAACCTGGAGGAAGGTGACGTGCTCTTCATCGATGAAATTCACCGCCTGAACCCGGTAGTGGAAGAGTACCTGTATTCGGCGATGGAAGATTACAAAATTGATATCATGCTGGACTCCGGGCCGAATGCTCGCACGGTACAGATTACCCTCAGCCCTTTCACCCTGATTGGCGCCACCACCCGGTCGGGTTTGCTTACGGCCCCCTTACGGGCACGCTTCGGCATCACTTCCAGGCTGGAATACTACGATGCCGATTTACTGTCGGGCATTATTGAGCGTTCGTCTAAAATTTTAAATACCACCATCGACCAGCAGGCCGCCTACGAAATCGCCAGGCGAAGCCGGGGTACTCCGCGTATTGCCAATGTATTGCTGCGAAGAACCCGCGATTTTGCCCTTATTAAAGGCGATGGAAATATTACCCTTAGCATTGCCGATTTTGCCCTTAACGCACTCGATGTAGACCAGAACGGCCTGGATGAAATGGATAACCGTATCCTGAATACCATCATTACAAAATTTAATGGAGGCCCGGTGGGAATTAGTACCATTGCAACGGCCTGCGGAGAGGAAGCAGAAACGATTGAAGAAGTTTACGAACCTTTTCTGATTAAGGAAGGCTACATTAAGCGCACGGCCCGCGGAAGGGAAGCTACTCCGCTGGCCTTTAAACACCTAAACCTGAACCCACCCGGCAATTTGCCCGGTTTATTCGAACAATAATGGAACAGTATATTCTTCAGAAACGCACCCGGCAAATCCGCCGGCTGGCCGAACAGGAAGGCTTTGACTTCTGCGGTTTCGCCCAGGCCGATTTTCTGGCGGAAGAGGCCGACCGGTACGAGGAATGGCTAAAAAAAGGAATGCACGGCAAAATGTCGTACCTGGAAAAGAACGTCGACAAACGGCTCGACCCCCGCAAGCTGGTAGATGGTGCGGAAAGTGTTATTACCCTGCTATACAATTATTACCCGGAACAGGACCTTTCCACAGAACAGGAGTATAAAATTGCTAAATACGCTTACGGGGAAGATTACCATTTTGTGGTTAAACGAAAATTAAAATCCCTTTTTCAGCAAATCCGCGATCAGGTGGGGCACATTGAAGGAAGGGTATTCGTAGATTCGGCCCCGGTGATGGAAAGGCAGTGGGCGCAACGCGCCGGGCTGGGGTGGATTGGTAAAAATAGTTTGTTGCTAAACCGGACAATGGGCAGTTTTTTTTTCATCGCTGAAATTATCTGCGACATGAAACTGGAACCCGACGGCCCGATGAAAGATTATTGCGGTACCTGCACACGGTGCATGGATGCCTGCCCTACCGATGCCATACCGCTCCCCTACGTAGTTGATGCTTCTCGCTGTATTTCATACCTGACCATTGAACTGAAAGATGAAATTATTCCGGACGAGTTTTCCGGCCAAATGGAAAACTGGATTTTCGGTTGCGATATCTGCCAGGATGTTTGCCCGTGGAACCGTTTTGCCAAAGCTCACCGGGAACCGGCTTTTGTTCCTTCAGATCAGGTTGCTTCCCTGAGTAAAGACGATTGGAAAGCGCTGGACGAACATACGTTTAAAACCCTCTTCAAACATTCTCCACTAAAAAGAACCAAATATCAGGGCATTATGCGGAATATTCAGTTTACCGAGCGTTTATGAAAACCCTTTACCTGATCCGCCACGCCAAATCGAGTTGGAAAAACCCGGAGTTACCCGACTTTGAACGGCCGCTCAATAAAAGGGGTAAGAAAAATGCTCCTGAAATGGGGAAGAGATTACTCCGGCAGCACGTTATTCCCGACTGCATATTAACCAGCCCGGCAACCCGGGCACTGGTAACCGCACGGTACCTTGCCCGCGAACTGAATTTTCCCCACGAAAACATTATTCAGGACCGGGTAATTTACGCAGCCAGTAAAGAACAGTTAATCAGCCTTATTCAACGGCAGTCGCCCCTAATTCAGTGCCTGTTCCTGGTGGGCCACAATCCGGAACTCACTGAAACAGTAAATACACTGGCAGGGAGAAGCGTTACCAACAACGTGGTAACTGCAGGCATCGTTAGCCTGGGTTTACACAGCAATTCCTGGGAAGATATCATTTTGCCCGGGCAGATTGAAGTACTCGATTACAACTACCCCAAAAAAGAGCCTGCCGGTTAGTACGACAAAAAAATACGGGGTTACTCCAGGTAACCCCGTATTCATTTCTTTAGAAAATTAAACAGCGTTTATGAGTTTACGGTCGCCAGTTTATCTTCTTCCTCGTCGTCAGTAATAAATTCCCTGTACGTTTCGTATCGTTTCAGAATTTCAGTTACGTAGTTATAAGGCTCCTGCCCGCGGCAGTATCCGTATTTTACCACCTCATCCTGGTAGTATTCCTTGTACGACTTTAGTAAAATGTATTTATCTACATTATCGGTCCACACGTCGGGATTTTTGCCGTACTTTTCGGCCAGGCGGCGGGCATCGGCAACGTGCCCCTGCCCTACGTTATAAGTAGCCAGAATAAATCTCATCCGCTCGTCCGGATCTTCAACGTCTTTGTACAGGTTAGAAACGTATTCAATGAACTTAACCCCTACCTCAAGGTTTTGCGTGGGATCGTACAGTTCGTAATTACCAAACTGCTTGGCTGTTCTTGGCATAACCTGCATTAACCCCCTGGCACCGGCCCAGGATTTGGTTTTGGGGTCGAAGTGCGATTCCTGGTAAATCTGGGAGGCCAGTAATCGCCAGTCCCATTCAATTTTTTCGGCGTATTTTTTAATCAGCTCATCGTAAGCAGAAATTTTATTTCCCTTTTTGGAGAAAAACTCACTATCAGCACGAGTAACAAAGCTTTTCTTGTTCTTGAAGTACTTATTGTAAATTACATAATAGTCGACATCATTTTTCATGCTGCTAATCCATTCGTTTACAGCTTTCAGCATTTCGGGAGAAGTTTTTCGTACCGCCCAGGCTAATCGCTGGTTAAAACTCAGTGCTGTTTCCACGTCCAGGTTATTGTAATACGTATCGTTCAGTTCAGCAATGTGCCGGTCGGCCACCGTGTAATCGATTTCACCTTCGGCTACTTTCCTAATAATTTCACTGGTGGTTACTTTACCACTAATCGGCTGAATGTTAATGTCGCCTCCCATTTCATTAGACAGGTTTTGCAATCGCTCGTAGTAAGAACTTTCTTCACGAACGTGAACAGAAGTGCCAATTAATTTTAACGGGTCGCGAATCAAGGTTTTTTCAATATTATGCACCTTCATCTTCCGCCAGTTTTCCGGTTTGCGTTGCACCAGTACCTGTTGGGTAGTGGTGTGGTGTTCGGTAAAATCAACGTACCGCTGCCTATCCTGGGTAATGGTTAAATTATGGGCAATAATATCGCCTTCACCCTGGTTGAGCATATTAATAAACTGATCCATGTTGTAGGCCACTTTAATTTCCAGTTCCAGATCGAGGTACTCGGCCAGTCGTTTTAACAATTCGTACTCATATCCCATGGGCTGGCCCCGATAAAGAAAATAGCTGGTCATGCCATAACTGGTAAGGGCTGTCAGTTTCCCTTTTTTTCGTATGTCGGGTAAATCAAGCTCTACAGGTTCCTGGTACTTTTCAGATTCTTCAAAGCTTTCCATGGAAGAATCTGCATCATTTCCCCCGTTGTTACATGCCGTCAGGCACAGCAACAGGCTCATTGAAAATAATAATATTTTAAATCGGTTTGCGTTCATATTCATGATTATGACCGTTAGTTATACATTGTTCAACGGAATGTTGCTTCACAGATGTTCCGTGCAACGGTTTATCAAAGTGAAAATGCATGAAAAAGTCAAGATAATATTAAAAATATAACAAAAACTACCGTTTTAAATCGCGCTGGCAATAACAGAATAAATGTAGTAACTGTATACCGCCAGGAGAATTGCCCCTTCTATGCGGCCTACTATCTTTTTGTATAGCATCATGGGAAGGATGAGAAAAGTAATGAGCAACATCCAAATCATGTCGGAATTAATGATCACATCATTTACTTCAATTTGCTGAATAATACTGGTGATGCCCAGGATAGACAGAATGTTAAAGATATTACTTCCCATGAGGTTACCCACGGCAATGTCGGTTTCCTTTTTAAAAGCCGCTACCATGGCAGTTGCCAGTTCGGGCAGGCTGGTACCCAGGGCAACGATTGTAACGCCTATCACCCGCTCGTCGACCCCGATTTCAATGGCCAGCGACCTGGCCCCCTGGATGAACCAGTCGGAACCGAAGGAAAGCCCTGCTGTACCCATGGCAATAAACGCAAGATCCTTAATTAAGCTGTTCGATGGGGCATCGGGTACATCGCTGTCTACAACTGCCGCCTGCTTGTTTTGGGTTTCTTTCCGCGACTTCATGATAACAAAGACGATGTAGGCGATAAGGATACAAACAAAGAGTACCCCTTCGTAAGCATTGATGTACCCTTCCCTAACCAGCAGGTAAAGCAGGAAGGAACTCCCCATGGTCATGGGCCAGTCGATTTTAATGCTGTCGTTTTGAACGGGAACCGGGGAAATGAGGGCGGTTACTCCCAGAACGAGTGCTAAATTACAGATATTCGAACCGATTACGTTTCCCATCGTGATGTCCGGGCTTCCAAGGAGTGCAGACTTAATACCGATGAATAATTCAGGTGCGGAAGTACCAAAGGCCACTACCGTTAGTCCTACCACGAGCGGTGATATTTTCAGCCTCAAAGCAATACTGGAAGCCCCCCTAACCAGGAATTCTCCTCCGGCTACCAGCAAAATGAGCCCGGCAATAAGCAGTAATATGTCTTGTATCATGTTTCCTTTATCGAGTGCCTATTTCATACCGTATGAAAGGTCGCCGGCATCTCCAAGACCGGGTACAATGTAAGCTTTGTTATTCAGTTTTTCATCGAGCGCACCCAGCCACAAGTGGCAGTCGACAGGTAATTCACGCTCCAGTTCCTGTATTCCTTCGGGCGCCCCGATGGCAGCGGCGATATGTAACTGTGCCGGCTCTCCTTTCTCCATGATCAGGTTTACCGCTTTTACCAGCGACCGGCCGGTAGCGAGCATGGGGTCGACCAGTAACACGGGTTTTTGAGCTGTTTCGGGAAAGGCCTGGTAATTGGCACTGATCTCGAATGAATCATCCCCTTTGCTGTAGTCGCGATAAGCGCCGATGAAGCCACAGTCGGATCGGTTAAAAACATCGAGAATGCCATCGAGTAACGGGATGGCAGCCCTTAGAATAGCAATGAGTACCGGATCCTGGCAAAGGGGAGTCGTGGTTTTGCCCAGTGGTGTTTCCGTTTCGCTTTCGTAAAAAGGAAGCACCCCCGAAACTTCGTAAGCAAGTATCATGCCCAGCCTTCTCATGTTATTCCTGAAGCGTTCGCGGTCTAGCTGGATTTGCTGGCTTCTGAGTTCAGCAAGAACATTATTTACGACGGTTTGTTTCTCGTTGAGAACATGGGCGAAGACACGTGCCATAACGTAGTTTATTGGTTAGAAATTAAACACTTGCGAGTTTATACCAGGATGACTTTTCATGCAAATTCCTTTCACGTTTAATCATACATGCAGGAATTACAGAAAAACTCCTGAGTAAATTAATTTTTAAATGCATATTTTTAATGCAGGTCAGGTGTTGAAGCCTTGCGGGTAAAATCTGTTAATTAACAAGTAACTCCCTGCAAGTTTTTTTGGTTTACCCTAAAAATTGATGCGGTTACCATTGTTAGTTTTGAAAATTGTTCCCTTTGCTTGACTTTACATTACCTGTAAAAGTTATCCGCAGATTTTAAACATTCATGGTATTTTTCATTCGTTTACATTGCTTCACTAATTTGTAAAATGCCAGTTAATACAAGCATTAATGAGTTACATAAGATTCGATAAAACCCAATTAATAAACCTGTCCTATTCGCTCGACAAGGAAATTGTACGCTCCAATAAATCCGGGGCTTATGCATCCACGACGATTATTGGATGCAACACCAGGAAATATCACGGATTATTAGTTGCCCCACAAGAAAAGCTTGGCGGCGTGCATATACTGTTATCAGGCCTGGATGAAACGATTGTAGAAGGCGACCAGGTATTCAGGCTGGGTATTCATAAATACCCGGGGAAATACGAACCCCGGGGGCATAAATATTTACGCGACTTTATAACCGACCCCATGCCCAGGCTGGAATACCGGGTAGGCAACATTGTATTAACGAAGGAGCGGTTACTGGTAGAACACGAAAATCGCATTCTGATTCGCTACACCCTGGAAGAGGCCCAGGCACCGGTAAGGCTTCAGCTCACCCCTTTCCTGGCATTCCGGAATATTCACGACCTCTCGAAAGCGAATACTTACATCAACAAGAAATTCAGCCCGGTGAACAACGGGATAACCCTGAATTTGTATGAGGGGTATGATGACCTGTTCATGCAGTTATCATCGGAAAACGAGTTTGTGCCCTCACCCAACTGGTACTACAATGTGGAATACCCCCGTGATCAGGAAAACGGCCAGCCGTTCCAGGAAGACCTTTACGTTCCCGGATTCTTTGAAGTAACCATGAAAAAAGGAGAATCGATTATTTTCACCGGGGGAACAGACGAAACCAAGCCCCAAAACCTGCTGCGTACGTTTAATTCTCAATCGCGCAAGCGAACTCCCCGCGATTCTTTCGAAAACTGCCTGCGTGTGGCAGCCAAGCAGTTTGTGCTAAGAAGAAAAACCAAACAGGGGAAGGAAAAGACCGATATCATAGCTGGGTATCACTGGTACGAGCGGGCCGGCAGAGACTCTTTCATTGCGCTCCCCGGTATCGCCATGGCCGCAGAAGATCCGAAGCTTTACAAGAACGTGCTGGCTACCATGCTTTCGGAAAGGAAAGGTCCTCTTTTCCCTTACTGGGGGTACGAAGTACAGAATTTCGAATCGATCGATACGCCGCTGTGGTTCTTCTGGACTCTTCAGCAGTACAACAAAATGATCGATAACCCTTCACAGATCTGGAAAACGTATGGTTCGCATATGGTCGATATCCTGGAAGGCTTCCGCGATGGTACAGACTACAACATTCACATGGCCAATAATTACCTCATATACGGGGGTGATGAAAGTACAACATTAACCTGGATGGATGCCAGGGTGGAAGGGCAGGCTGTAACCCCTCGCCACGGCATGCCGGTTGAGGTGAATGCCCTGTGGTATAACGCCATTTGTTTTGCCCTGGAAATAGCCGGGCCACGCTCTAACCTGGGTAAGAAGTTTATCGCCGATTGGAACGATTTCCCTGAAAAAATCAGGAATGCATTTATCGATACCTACTGGGATTCGGAAAAAGGATACCTGGCCGATTGTGTACGGGAAAATGAACAGGACTGGTCGGTACGGCCAAACATGCTGCTTGCTGCTTCCCTGCCCCATTCACCACTGGAAGAATTCATGAAAGAGTCGGTAGTAGAAGTGGTAAAACAGGAGTTGCTTACACCAAGAGGGCTACGCAGTTTATCGCCGAAAAGCAGCATGTACAGAGGGCTTTTTTACGGTGATTTAAGTGCGCGCTCCAGGGCTTTTCACCAGGGTTCGGTATGGCCCTGGATGTTATCGCACTTTATTGAAGCTTACCTCGAGATTCACCGCCGAAGTGGTTTACCATTTGTAAAAGATGTCCTGGGTCAACTGGAGGAAGTTATGCTGGAACATGGCATCAGTACAATTTCTGAGGTTTATAATGGCGATCCCCCTCACCGCCCGGGTGGAACTATTTCCCAGGCCTGGAACGTGGCGGAAATTCTGCGAACGATTAATCATGTAAAAACTTTCGAAGAAATTACCGAGCCGATCAGCATCTAGTGCTGTAAATTTTATAACCCATTCAAGACTAAAGAATTAGTTAATAGCTTTTAGCTTAGAATAAATAGCGCTAATTTTCAGGCGTTTTGAAATTCAGGTAGAAGCTATGAAAGTTCTGATGTTTGGATGGGAATTCCCCCCGCATATTTCCGGTGGGTTGGGTACGGCTTCGTTTGGCCTAACCCAGGGGTTACTGGCCCACGGTGTTGAAATTATTTTCGTCGTGCCTAAAACCAACCGGGATGAAGACGGCAACATCGTTAAAGATAAGCAACGCACTGATCTGCCTCCCATTCATATGCTCGATGCCAGTGACGTATCGATCGATGTGAACTACCATCAGTACAAGGAAATGTGGGAAGGGGTTACCTACCTGGAAGTGGGCGTAACCCTCCTGCCCTATCTGTCGCCCGAGCAGTACGAGAAGGCTATGACTGCAGAGTCGAAAAAAACTACCGAAGAAGAATCCATTACCATTTCTTCAGAAAAGTACCCGTTTGTTGGGGGTTATGGCCCTAACCTGATGAAAGAAATATCGAGGTACTCGCTGGTTGCTGCTGAAATTGCCCGCAAGTTCAGTTTCGACCTGATCCACGTTCACGACTGGATGACCTACCCGGCTGGTATTGCTGCCAAGTTTGCTTCCGGTAAACCCCTGGTTGCTCATATCCATGCCACCGAGTTCGACCGCAGCGGATTGAATATTAATCAGATTGTGTACGACATTGAACGGAATGGTATGCAATCGGCCAACCGGGTTATAGCGGTGAGTAACCTTACCCGGCAAATCGTTACCGAACGTTATGGTATTGACCCATTAAAAGTACGTACGGTTCACAATGCTGTAATGCCCAGGACCATTGACCAGAACGGTTACGAAAAGAAAGTGAGCGAAAAAGTAGTTACCTTCCTTGGTCGTATTACCTTTCAGAAAGGACCTGAATATTTTATTGAGGCTGCTTACAAAATTTTACAGAAAGACCGTAACATCCGGTTTGTGATGGCCGGTAACGGCGATATGCTTTACAAAATGATTGAGCGGGTTGCACAACTCCGTATTTCTGACCGCTTTCACTTCACCGGGTTTCTTAAAGGAGATGACGTTGACCGAATGTTTGGAATGAGTGATGTATACGTAATGCCATCGGTTTCGGAACCTTTTGGTATTTCCCCCCTGGAGGCCATGCGTTCCAGCGTTCCGGTAATTATTTCCAAGCAATCGGGGGTTGCTGAAATTCTTCACCATGCCCTAAAGGTTGATTTCTGGGATGTTGATGCTATGGCCGATGCCATATATGGTTTGTGTAAATATAATGCCCTCTCGAGTACTTTTGCCCGTTTTGGTAAAGCTGAAGTGGATAACCTGAAGTGGGATAATGCAGCCGTAAGGGTAAACCAGATATATGAAGAGGTAACCAGCTAGGTTTACCGGTTAATTTCTTACTACGATAAACTTTTTATTATGCGGAAGATCTGCTTATACTTCCAGGTTCATCAACCTTACCGCCTGCGCACTTATCGCTTTTTCGATATCGGGCGAGACCACTATTACTACGACGACTACACGAACCGCAGCACTTTACGCAGAATAGCCGAATGCTGTTACTTGCCAGCCAATAAGATACTGCTCGACGTGTTGCAGCAGAATAAAGGGAAATTCAAAATTAGCTTTTCCATTTCGGGTACCGCTATCAACCAGTTCGCTGAATATGCTCCGCAGGTTCTGGATAGCTTCAAGGCACTGGTCGACACCGGCTACGTGGAAATACTGGCAGAAACCTACTCTCACGGTTTGTCTTCCCTGAAAAGTGAAGAAGAATTTGGTCGCCAGCTCGATCGCCACCGGGAAGCCGTAAAACGGTATTTCAACTACGATACCAAATCTTTTCGTAATACTGAGCTGATTTACTCCGATGAAATCGGGCGGATGGTAGCCGATAAAGGCTTTCGTATTATGCTAACCGAAGGGGCCAAACACGTGCTGGGCTGGCGCAGCCCGAATTTCACCTATAATAACGCGATAAACCCCAAGTTAAAGTTATTATTAAAAAATTACACGCTAAGCGATGATATTGCCTTCCGCTTTTCCAATAAATCGTGGCCCGAATGGCCGCTGACCACCGAAAAGTTTGTAGGCTGGATTAATAACCTGCCGGCCGAAGACGAAGTACTGAACCTCTTCATGGATTACGAGGTGTTTGGTGAGCACCACCACACCAACAGCGGAATTATGGAATTTCTACGGGCTTTACCTGCACAGGTGCTCTCCAAAACTAATTTTAAGTTCGATACCCCTCATGCCATCGGGAAAAGTGCCCAGCCGGTAGGTCCTATTCATGTTCCCTACGCTATTTCCTGGGCCGACGAAGAACGCGACATTACCGCCTGGTTAGGTAACGACATGCAAACCGATGCTTACGAAAAGCTCTACGCGCTGGAAGAAAAAATGGCCGGCATTACTGACCCGGGCTTGTTGAAAGACTGGTACTACCTGCAAACCAGTAATCATTTCTATTACATGAGTACCAAGTTTTTCTCGGATGGTGAAGTAGTTAATTACTTCAATCCTTACGAATCGCCGTACGAAGCATTTGTAAACTACATGAACATACTTACCGACTTCAGCATCCGGCTGGAAAATGCTGCGGTGAATGCGCAGCCCGAAAAGCCTAAAAAGAGTAGTAAAAAACCCAAAACGGCAGCCAGCACAAAAAGTAGTTCTGCAAAGAAAACCACCCGGTCCAGTAAAAAAACTACCGGTAAAAAAACATCCATAGCCAAATCCTGAGCCACACATGACAACGACCAGTTCTAACCCTATTTGGAAGCGGTTGCTCGTGCAGTCGAAAATTCCTGCCGGCCTGGAAGCACTAGATGAACTGGCCCATAACCTTTGGTGGTCCTGGAATCATGATGCCATGCAGCTCTTTGCGGATATTAATCCCGAGGAATGGGATACCAGCGGACATAATCCTATTGCCTTACTAGATCGGATCGGGTACGAACGGTACCAGGAACTGCTAGCAGACCAGGCCTTTCGTAAACGCCTGGATGGCATCATGGAAGTATTCCGGGCTTACATGAGAGAATCTCCTTCAGCGAAACCGTCTATCGCTTATTTCTGCATGGAATACGGCATCCATTCATCCCTGAAACTCTATTCGGGCGGGCTTGGCGTACTGGCCGGCGATTACCTGAAAGAAGCCAGCGACAGCAACATCAATATGGTAGGAGTTGGGCTGTTGTATCGTTACGGATATTTCAGGCAGGCCCTTTCTCCTCACGGCGATCAGATTGCCCACTATGATGCCCAGCGGTTCAGCTACCTGCCGCTTACGCCCGTTCGTGATGAACAGGGGAAGTGGATTAAAGTGGATGTGCAGTTTCCCGAACGTAAGGTTTACGCCAAGGTATGGTGCGCAGCAGTTGGCCGGATAAAGCTTTACCTGCTCGATGCCGATATTGATGAAAACCTGGAGGGCGACCGGTTTATTACCCATCAGTTATACGGTGGAGACCGGGAAAACCGGTTGAAACAGGAACTGCTGCTTGGTATGGGTGGTATTAAAGCCCTGAGAGCGTTGCAAACTTCCCCCGATATTTATCACCTGAACGAAGGCCACGCTTCATTTATCAATATCGAACGCCTGCGGTACCTGATGCTGGAAAAGAAGCTGGACTATGCTTCGGCGGTTGAAGTGGTAAGGGCCTCTTCCCTGTTCACTACCCACACTCCGGTTCCAGCCGGCCATGATACCTTCCAGGAAACCTTGCTTCGCCATTACCTTAATTTTTACACGGAATCTATTAACCTGCCCTGGCCTGAGTTTGTAGCCCTGGGAAGAATTAACCCCCAGGATAGCGACGAGGAATTTTCCATGAGCCATCTTTCTGCCCGGCTGTGCCAGCGCATGAATGGCGTAAGCAGAATTCACGGGGTTGTTTCGCAGCACATGTTCAGCCCGTTATACCGGGGCTTTAACCCGGATGAACTACACATCGGCTACGTAACCAACAGTGTTCATTTACCTACCTGGACGGCCATTCGCTGGAAAAACCTTTACGACAGGCATTTCGGGCCAAACTACATCACAGACCAGGCAAATACTGCTTTCTGGGAGAATATTTACAAGGTAAAAGACGAAGAAATACTGGAGGTACGCAAAGCCCAGAAACAAGAGCTGGTTAACTTACTACGTATTAGGCTGGAGCGTAAAATGAAGGAGAAGAAAGAGCCTCCCGGCAAAATACTAACCGCTATTCAGTCTTTAGATAACCATACTTTAATTTTTGGTTTTGCCCGCCGGTTTGCCACTTATAAGCGCGCAACCCTGATTATGCATAACCTGGAGCGGCTGGCTAATATCGTTAGTGATCCTGAACGCCCGGTACTTTTCCTGTTTGCCGGTAAGGCGCATCCTGCCGATGGGGCCGGCCAGTCATTTATTCGTCGTATCGTAGAGGTTTCTGCCCAGGAGCCTTTTGTTGGCAAAATTTTGTTCCTGGAAGATTACGATATGGATATTACCCGGGCCATGATACAGGGGGTGGACGTATGGTTAAACACACCAACCCGTCCACTCGAGGCATCAGGTACCAGCGGCATGAAAGCAACAATGAACGGGGTACTTAATTTTAGCGTACTCGATGGCTGGTGGGCCGAGGGGTACCGTACGGGTACCGGATGGGCCCTAACTGAGGAGCGAACTTACGAACACCAGGAATTTCAAAATGAACTCGATGCGGAAACGATTTACCATTTACTGGAAACTGAAGTCATTCCGGAGTACTACGAAGTAAATAAGAAGGGCATTCCCGAAAAGTGGGTTCAGCGCATCAAAAAAAGCATTGCCACCCTTGCCCCGCAATTTACCATGAAGCGTATGCTGGATGATTATTTCAGCAGGTTTTACAACAAGCTGCACGAAAGCAGTACACGCACCCATAAAAATAATTATGCGGAAGCAAAAGCCATTGCCAAATGGAAGAAATTGGTTGAAGAAGCCTGGCCGTCTATTGAACTGGTAGAAATCAGTGCCCACGATTCGGATAACAAACCCCTTTCACTTGGTGATCATTTTAAGGCCAGTATCACCCTCGACCTGGGCTCCCTTTCGGCCGATCATATTCAGGTGGAACTGGTTTTTGCCAGGAACCAACCCGATGGGTCGACGGATACCATGGAAACCAGCGCAATGGTAAAAGAGCGGGTAAAATCTCCGAAAGGCAGAAATTTTATCCGTTTTTCCTGCGATACCCAGGTTACAACTTCCGGTGTTTTTGATTATGGGTTCCGGATGTATGCTTATCATCCGGCCCTTCCTCACCCCCAGGATTTTAACCTGGTCAGGTGGCTTTAAAACAGGTAACGAAAGCCAAAATTCAAACCAAATAACTGCGGACGGCTGTTAAAGGCTACTTCCGAACTGTTGCGGGTAAACGATGAAAGAGGAAGCGCATAGTTGGGCTGGATGCTGAACTGGTAATTATCCAGGAAACGATAACCAATACCGGCCTGGAGCAATGCACTATAATAACTATTAAAAGCTGAACGGCTGCCATTTCCGGTGCGAACCCTGTTTAGGTCGCCGGCAGGATCAACGATTTCATTGCCCATGAAAAGGTTGGCTGCAACCCCGGTTCCCAGGGAGAACGACAGGTTACTGGCCATCAACTGGTAGGCGATGGTTACCGGTATGCTGATGAAATCGTAGTTGCTTTCTACTTCCGTTGCTTCAGCCAGGTTATAGGCACTGTATTCTTCTGTTCGAACACTATTAGCTACCGTTAGCGGAATGGATCGGGTTCCTCCATCGGCCGTGTTTTGTACCAGGGCAAGGGCCTGGGTTTGGGTAGTAAAACGGCTAACATTTAACCCGCTGCGCACGATCCATTTTTCGCTAAACTGCACACCAAAGTTTACACCGTAAGACAACGATACCCGGGGTTCATTTACCCCGCCAATTTCGTTGAACTGGTTATTAACCAGCACTCCCAGGTTTGCTTCGGGTATGGGAGGCACATCGGAGAGACCGGGATTTTGCGTTATTACCGGGCTGGCAGTTGAACTGAAATTAGGGTCGAAACGGGCAGTATTTACATCAAAGCCGGCGAACAGGCGCGAATCGTCGGCCTTTTCCCTGGTTTCTTCCGGTACTTCATACCAGGCAGGAGCAGCCGGCGCAGTTTGCGGTTGCTCGAAAGATGCAATGAAAAGTTCAGGAGCGTTCACTCCCCAGCGGTTTACCTGTAAGGGCTGCTGGCTTAAAGCAGCCAACACCGGCTCTTCCTGTTTTAATGGATTTCGTTTTTCTTCATCGAAAGTAGCAAAAGCCGCTTTTTCGGGTTGAGCAACAACTTCTCCGGCTACCGGGGAAGTATGATCAACCTGCCGCATTTCCGGTTGGTTTTGCGACAGCTGTGGTTCGATAACGGTTTCAGGTTTAAATGCCTCAACTTCGGGGGGTATTGCTTCCTCATTCTTTATTTCGTTATCGGAGACCGGGATTTCACTGTTCAGCAACTGCTCATTAACAATGTAAAAACCCAGGGAGAAAATAATGAGCATTGCCGCAGCGGCAACGCCCCGATAGAAAATAAAGCGGCGCCTGTACTTTACATTATCGATCCGCGTCAGTTCAGTATCGATTTTGTTCCATAACCCCTCGCTGGGTTGCATGGAACTGCCTTCAAAGGCGTCCTGCCATTTGTTTTTGTCCGTGTTTAACTCATCCATGGCGAAAAGCTTCTAACTTTCGAATTTGCTCTAGCTTGTGCTGCAATAACGAACGGGCTCTTGAATACTGCGACTTGGACGTTCCTTCCGTAATTTCCAGTTGCTCAGCAATTTCCTTGTGGGTGTACCCTTCAATAGCAAACAGGTTGAATACAACCCGGCAGCGATCAGGAAGTTGCTGAATCAGGTTCAATAGCTCTTCATAATGCATATTTTCAATTTCTAACGACAACTCGCCTACATTACGAACTTCATTGATATCAATGTTGGCATACAGATTTTTCTGCTTCCTGTAATGGTTCAGTGCCGTATTGATAACAATACGTTTAATCCAGTAAGCCAGCTTCGACTCTTTACGGAAGTTTTTAATGCTTTTAAACACCTTGATAAACGACTCCTGTAAAATGTCTTCTGCATCTTCTTTACTGTTTGTATAACGCATACAAACAACCAGCATTTGGGGGGCATATTGATCGTAAAGCTGCTTTTGAAAGGCACGATTCCCTTTGCAGCATTCAGCGATTATTTCTTTTTCATCGACCATGAACGAACGAATTGTCGATACAATTAGCTAAAAGACTAACTTACAACCTTCCGGGTTGGAATGCTGGTAAAAGAATAAATAAAAGCTACATCTGGTCTGGTCTTCTACTGCATACAGGCAGGCATTACATTGTAATTTCAAAGCCGTGCTCGCGTCCTCTTTCACCGCGGAACAAATGAGGGTAATGGTTTTGCAGGGCGTTAATCATTTTTTCCCTTGGAATATCGTTAAACACGCCATGATCTTTTACATATTCCATGTATCCCCCACCTTCCTTATCGTAAGCCTGGAATACAGCATCTTCTTCGCCGTTAAAATTAAGGGGCGCCACATTCAGCTTTTTACAAAGGGTGCGGTTAAACGCCGGGGTGGCCTTTACCCACCTATTATTGAGGTAAAGGTCCGTGTAACCGTGAAACACCAGTACATTAGAGCGTAATATTTTCACGTATTTATCGAACCCAAGGTGGTTAGTAACATTGGCAAATCCTACCCGGCTGGGAATTCCCAGTACCCTGGCCGTAGCAGCGAGCAATGCTGCCTTTTCTACACAATACCCGTAATTACGCCGAAGCAGATTGCTGGCTTTCAGTCCTTCAGTAGACAAGTCGAGAATATAAGGGTTGTAGCGAAAACCATCACGGATGGCATAATACAGCGCAACGGCCTGGTTTTTTCTGGTCGGTATTCCTTTGGTATTTTCCAATGCATAACTGATCACCAGCTCATGATCACTATCCAGGTATTGCGTGGGCTTCAGGTATTCTTCCATCGTATAATAATCTATTCTAGCTCTCAAAAATATAATGAACCGGCAAAACTCCATGCGGGTTTACAAGCATTTTCTAACGGAAGAGTACATCATAAAAAAATTACTTGAACTTATTAGTTAGAACCTCTTTATTATGGATGCATTGTAAAACCTAATCAACCACTCGCTCATGAAAACTGCTGACAAGAAAAGGATCATTGTAGATTATAAAACACTTCCCGACCACATCCTGGAAGAACTGTCGCGCCGTTACCCCAATGGAGAATACGACGACGACATAATTAAATTCAACAACGCCAGGAAGGAGGTAATTAAAGCGCTCCGGGTTGAAGATGACGAATGTGTATACCTGGTAAAAATTAGTGTTCAGTTGCAACAGGCAGTCGAGGACTTCGACGATTTTGAAGAAGTTGAAGAACTGGAAAACGGCGAGGAACTGGAAGAAAACGAGGATTAGGATGAACCAGGCAACCTTTATCCGTCCCGTTAGCTGAAAAATTCATCCATTAGCAGGAGGTTTACTTCTTTACCTCTTTGAAATGCTGCTGTTACCACTTATATTAAAGATTCTTTTATCACACCTAATATCTGAATATCATGAGCAGCAAGCATATATTGCTTACCGTAGCGGCTTTAGTTCTGGCCGTTATGCCCCTTCACAGCCAGAAGAGGGGGAAAAATAAAAATTCAGCTTCAGCAAGTGCACTTACCGAAGATTACTTCAGCAACCTGGAATGGCGCAACATCGGGCCGTTCAGGGGCGGGCGTTCCACGGCCGTTTGCGGGGTAGTGCAGGATCCGCTGACTTACTACATGGGTAGTACAGGCGGGGGAGTA
Source organism: uncultured Roseivirgaceae bacterium (assembly GCA_964542855.1). GTDB lineage: Bacteria > Bacteroidota > Bacteroidia > Cytophagales > Cyclobacteriaceae > CAZIWJ01. The sequence goes on along the minus strand of CAZIWJ010000024.1, from coordinate 4,808 downwards.
TGGAAAACCGAAGATGGCGGAAATACCTGGAATAACATATCCGACGGTTATTTTAATACCGGTTCGGTGGGCGCGGTTGCCGTTGCCCCTTCCGACCCTAACGTTATTTATGCCGGTACCGGTGAAGCCCCCATTCGCGGGGTAATGACCTCATCTGGCGATGGGGTTTACCGTTCTACCGATGCCGGTAAAACCTGGACCCACCTCGGGCTGGAGAACACCCGGCACATTAGTAAAATCCGCATTCATCCCGATAATCCCGATGTTGCTTACGTTGCTGCCCAGGGCAGCCCCTGGCAGCCCAACGAGGAACGCGGCGTTTACCGCACCCTCGATGGAGGAAAAAGCTGGGAGAAGGTATTGTTTGTTAATGAAAGCAGCGGGGTTTCTGACCTGAGCATAGACCTGACCAACCCCCGAATCCTGTATGCAGCGTTCTGGGACCACCAGCGCCTGCCCTGGAAAATAAGAAGCGGCGGCGAAGGAAGTGGTATTTACAAAAGTACCGACGGCGGCGATACCTGGAAGGAACTAACATCCGGTTTACCGAAAGCTATTATGGGTAAAATTGGGGTAAGCGTAAGTATGGCCGACCCCGACCGGGTTTGGGCTATCATTGAATCGGACGAAGGCGGGTTGTACCGCTCCGACGATGGCGGGGCTAACTGGAAACTCGTTAACCCCGACCGGGTACTGCGGGCCCGCTCCTGGTACTACATGCACGTGTTTGCCCATCCTACCGACGAAAACGAAGTATACGTGCTTAATTCTCCGGTTATGCATTCTATCGACGGAGGTAAATCATTTACCCGGGTAGCAACTCCTCACGGCGATAACCACGACCTCTGGATTAATCCCGAAAACCCGCAGCATATGATCAATGCCAACGACGGCGGGGCCAACATTTCTGCCGACGGTGGGAAAACCTGGAGTACCCAGAAAAACCAGCCTACCGCCCAGTTCTACCGGGTTAACGTTGATAACCAGTTCCCTTACCGGGTTTACGGTGGGCAGCAGGACAACTCTACCGTTTCTATTCCCAGCCAAACCGATAATAATGGCATCGGCTGGAAAGACTTTTATTCAGTGGGAGGATGTGAAAGTGCCTTTACCGGGTTCGATCCTGATAACCCACAGTACATCTACGCAGGTTGTTACCAGGGCATCATTACCGAATATAATGCTGACCTCAACACAACCAAGGATGTTATGGCCTACCCTTACCTGGGGCTGGGAACTAAGCCATCGGACGTTAAATACCGCTTTAACTGGAATGCCCCTATCCTGGTATCGGCCCACGACCCGGAAGTGATTTTCCACGCAGGAAACAAAGTATTGAAGTCGACCAACCGCGGTATCGACTGGGAGGAAATTAGTCCGGACCTTACCCTGAACGATACCAGTAAACTGGGAGCCGGCGGAGGCCCCATTACCAATGAAGGTGCCGGTGGTGAAGTTTACCATACGATTGCCTACCTGGAAGAAGGGGCTGAAGGGGTACTGTACGCCGGTACCGACGACGGGCTGATCCACGTTACCCGGAACGGCGGCCAATCCTGGGCCAACGTCACTCCTTCCGGCATCGGCGAAGCATTAGTGAATGCTATTGAGGTTTCTCCGCACGATCCGGCCACGGCTTACGCAGCCGTAACCCGCTACAAGTTCAATGATTTTACCCCGCACATTTTTAAAACCACCAACTACGGCGAAAGCTGGGAGCGGATGGTGAACGGAATTGGAGCAGAGGATTTTGTTCGGGTGGTACGGGAAGACCCGAACCGTAAAGGTTTGTTGTACGCCGGCACCGAGCGCGGCATGTACATATCGTTTAACGGCGGAGAGCAATGGCAGCAATTCCAGCGCAACCTGCCCGTTGTACCTATTACCGACCTGATTGTTCATAATAAGGACCTGGTTGCTGCAACCCAGGGACGGGCCTTCTGGATTCTCGACGATTTAAGCACCCTGCACCAGGCCAGTGAAGCAACAGCCGCCAAATCCATGCACCTTTTCGAGCCGAGAGATCTAGTTAAGGCTGATGGAACCCGCGACACTACCGTGGTGTACGAAGGAATGAATCCTCACAAAGGTGCCGTTATTAACTACTCGCTGGCAGAAGTGAATGAGGAAGATAGCCTGGTGCTCACCATGGATATTCTCGATGAATCCGGACAGGTGCTGCGCACGTATTCCAGCGATGCAGAAGAGCAAGCCGATCAGCTTCCGTTAACCGCCGGGATGAATACCAAAGTGTGGGACCTCAGAAGGATGTCGTACGAGAAAATCCCTAAACTGATGATGTTTGGTGGGGGGTCGAGCTATCGGGTGCTGCCCGGAGAGTACACTGTGCTTTTATCTATGGGTGAGGAGACACTGGAGCAACAATTTTCTATTATGCCCGACCCTCGTATTAACGCTTCTCCGGCTGATTACCAGGTAAAGGCCCGGGTGCTGGATAATCTGCACAACAGCATCGATGCGCTTTACGCTTCTGTAAAACAGTTGCAGCAGGTTCGCCGGCAGGTGAAGGACATTACAGAACGGGAAGATAATGCCGACAAAGAAGAACTGCTGGCCATGGGTGAACGTATTCTTGGCAGGGTAAATGATTTGGAAAGCCGACTGGTACAGGTAAAGCAGAAAACCTTCCAGGACGTGATCAATTTCCCCAATCAGCTCGACGCTAACCTGTTGCACATCCAGGGCCTGATCGATGGCGCATACCCTCCCCTAACCGGCGGACAGATGCAGCGCTACAATGACCTTAAGGAAATGTGGCAGGCTGAAAAAGCAGAAATTGACAACTTGCTGCAGAAAGATGTACCGGAATTCAATAACATTATCATGCAAAACCGAGTGCCTTACATTGCAGTTGACGAAGCTGAAGACCGATAGAATTAATCACATATTCCATCTGAATTTTAAGGGGGATAGGACTAACGTTCTATCCCTTTTTTTTCAAGCCCGGGCCGGTGTTTTTTTATCCTTCAATGGGAATAATATTAACCAGGCTGTGTGAAGTTTATAACCTGTTTGAACAGCCAGGCTACTTTTTCCTCACCCGAAGCGAAGTGCCTTCATCGCTTACTACCACTATTGTCTCATCTCTGTCAATGTATTCGCCACGGGTATAGGCATCGTATAAGTCGTTGTTAATCATAACTTTACCACCGGGTCGTAGTACCGTGTAAGCAGTACCCTCTTTTCCAACGAACGATTCGGCCCGGAAGCTGGAAGTATACCCCTCACTGCGTTCCTGGGTACTGGTAAGGGCAATCCGCTCAAATACTTTAGAATTGGCCAGTCTTACCCCGCCAAAGAACATCACAATGATACTCCCGAGTAATCCGGCTAACGTGGCAACCACTGCCTGGAACAGCCGATCGCTGTCTACGAAAGTAAAATCGAGATTGTCATTGTTCAGCATGATCAGGATTAAAGACCCTACCGAGCAGATCACTCCGCTGATTCCTGCAATACCAAAACCGGGTATTACAAAAATTTCCAGTGCGATAAGCAACACCCCAATAAAGAAAAGCAGGATTTCCCAGTTTTCTGCCAGGCCGTTCAGGTAGTAGGGGGTCAGGTAAAGAGTGAGGGCTACGGCGGATGCCAGGATCGGGAACCCTACGCCGGGCGTTTGTAACTCGAAGTAAATTCCTCCCAGGATAACTAAAATGAGTACCCCACTTACCAGTGGGTTAATAAAGAAATCCACTACCTGGTCAACCATCGATAACTGGTACCTGGTAACAATTGCGTTTTCTATCCCGCTACGTTCCAGAATATCGTCAACACTATTCACCTGGGCTTCGCAAAACCCGTACTTAATAGCTTCACTGGTAGAAAAGGTAATGACCGTTCCGCTGTCGGAAACTCCTTCCACGTACAGGTTTTCATCTACCATGGCCTCGGCAATTTTAGGGTCACGTCCCTTGGCTTCGGCGGTAGAACGCATAATAGAACGCATGTACGACTGATACTTGTCGGGAGCGGCCTCTCCGGTATTACCCGTTACCACCGTAGCAGCCCCGATACTGGCACCGGGTGCCATGTAAATGCTGTCGCAAGCAATAGAAATTAATGCCCCGGCTGACGCTGCGTCTTTATTAATAAATACCCAAACCGGCTTTTCGTATTCCAAAACCCGGGTACGGATTTCGTCGGCATCGTTCAGCGCCCCGCCGTACGTGTCCATGTCTATAATAACCAGGTCAGTATTCAGGTTGGTTGCTTCTTCAAGGGCCAGTTCAACCGAGCGGTTGGTGCGGGGATCAATAGTAGCACGGATTTCCATGATGAATACATCCCTTACAGAATCTGGATTGATCTGGGCCAATACCGGCAACGCCGGCAGGAGCACCAGGCCAGAGAGCAATAAGCGGTTAAACAACAACCAGCAAATGGCCTTCAATTTTCTATCGTAATTCAATATATAGGTTGTAGATTCGTTCATACTTTTAACAGCTATTAACATAAAGTAAAGATACACCAAGGGGTGTAGGCATCATAACATTATTTCCGTCCTTTCTTTGCTGGTACAGGTCTTAAATTACCTTTACATATTACATACATGGTATTATCTGTTCTGCTTTCAATTTCACTAGGTATTGCCCCGTCGGGCCTGGCAACTTTCACTGAGGATTCCATTGGCCTGAAAACTATTAACGGCAGGGAATTTATCATGCACCGCATCGAAAAGGGAGAAACCCTGTTCTCGCTTTCACGCCGATATCAAACTTCGGTTGCGCTTATTACTAAACATAACAAATTACAGGCTAATGATCTGGCCGTTAATGACACCATCT
>CAZIWJ010000023.1:19302-25147 GCA_964542855.1 uncultured Roseivirgaceae bacterium | reverse complement strand
AAGTACCAGTAGTAGCTGAAGAATAAAAGGGTTCATGCATGAGCAAATCCGGCTTACCCCGGAAGGATCATTGCTTTATTATACAGCATAATGAAAAACTACCGACCCCGGGGCTATCTGTTCTTTTCCAGCAGATACCAGCAGGATTACCTGGCTTAACAGGCGTAGGCATAGATTAAATAAGTACCGGGTTGGCCCGTAGAAAGACGATACCGGTTGCCATAACTTTCGGTTTCGCCAGGAAGGGTGCGCTAAATTAGTTACCCGGTGGCACCGCAAACAAATAATACAGATTGCTCCTGGTGCGCGGCACCAGGAGCAGTGATGAGTTTCATAGTAATATTACCGCCCTTCAACTTTTTCTACCATGTCGGCAGGCATGGGCAGGTCGTCTCTTTCAGCATTCCACTGAATATGGGTAATCCACCAGCGGTTGCGGTAAAAGGCCAGCTGAATGCTGTTAATACCCCGGCGTCGTACTTCGCCGCCTTCTTCTGCAAGGGTAGCATAAGCACTGAATACGTTCACAATTTCACCGTAGCGTTGAACCTTACGACCAATTTCTTTCTCGAAAAACCCGTTTTCTTCGAAATAGGGACCGTTTTGCTCCACGTACATGTCGGGGGTAAAACTCCGGAAGGTCAGCGATCCATCCTGCCCCCTGCCAACGGCACCCATGCGGGCATTTTCAGCAAAGAGCGATTGAAACCGGTCCCAGTTACGTTTACCCGGCCCCCCGGAAATTACGTCGTACAGGGCCGCGATAATGGCATCGATCGACCCCACATCCTTCGGGTTGGCCACCACCCCGGTAGCATCGGTCCAGTAGCTGCGCAGTTGAAGCTGTTCGTAAGTTGGTTCGCTTACCAGCGACAGTTCTACTTTAGGCAATGTTTCAGCAGTAGCTTCCAGCATTATTTCTTCGTATTCGCCGGCATCATTCTTCCGCATTACCGTTACCTGCACCGGGTCGCCTTTTTTAGTGTTTACCTTGAAATTATTAATGGTTTGCTGGGCCGAAGCCAGTTCAAACTCTTCTCCCTGCAGGGCAACCAGTAAATCGCCCTGCTTTAAGCCCAGGGTTTTTCCGAAAGCGTTCATGTTATTTGCATTGACAACCTGCAAGCGGGCCTGCTCGCGGTCGTAGCCGATGGAAACATTGCCCAGTGTAGCTTCTTCGTTCTCGGTATAATTAATCCCTACTTGCTGAAAATACGCTTCGTACGGCAGCACCTGGCTTCCACCCACATAGTTGTTCAGAAAATCACCAATTTCCGGGTAAGTCTGTTCAGTAATAATGCCGAATAGCTCTTCGTCTTTAAAAGGTTTATTCTTGCCGTACTGTTCGCCCAGGCTGGCCAGTAAATCCTGTAAGTCAGTACCTCCTTCACTCAGCTCGAGTAGGCGGATGTCGAGTAATGCCCCGATCAATGCTCCTTTCTCGTACACGTTACCGTATTCACTCGCGTACTTACCCGCAGCCTGCTCGCTCATTTCGGTAAAAGGCAGGGTAGGCGTGAACTTCTGGATATTATTATTAATTTTTTCTTCCAGGCGAGCTACATATTCCTCCAGCGTAATGAGCCCGTAACGCACCTGCACGATGTCGGCCGAGTATTCGGTTACCCCTTCGTACAGCCAGAGGTGCTGGCTTAAATCGGCTTCGTTGTAGTTGAAGTATTCTATTTCTTCGCTGTGCAGCGTAAGCGGGGTTACGATGTGAAAAAATTCGTGCGAAGCAATGTCTACAATTAACTGCGACAGGCGCTCCTGCGGGTATTCCGGCAGGTAATAGAAGGAAGAGTAACTGTGCTCCAGTGCCCCGGCCCGGTCGCCGCGAATGGTAGTTGGCGACTCGAAGTAAAACAGGAAAGCGTATTTTTCTATCGGCAAATTGCCGTCCAGGTACCTGGCGGTGGCTTTCAGCAGTTTTTCTACCTGCCCGGCCAGGTATTCACTGGTTAACATATTTTTAGGCGAGTACACACTGATCAGCACTTCTGCGTTGCCCACCCGGATGGTAGTGGTGTCGGGTTCGTTGTACATGATGGGCGAATCCATGAGCAGGTCGTAGTCCTGAGTAACGAACACATCTTTGGTAGGTGAGGTGCTTTCTGGAATTAAGCCGGTAGACCCGTAAAAACCTTCAGGCTTGGTTACTCCCAGCCGGAACTCCTGCTCCTTCATGCCCTCGAAGTAACCGAAGAAACCAAACGGATTAATTACGAAGTTTTTACCCGAATCAATGTTGGTTCCGGCCATGTAGTAGATATCGTTTTCTTTTTCGGTGTCGAAAATATCGTCAACCCGGTAGCTCAGGCTGGTCATTTTATTGGCCTTTTTAATTTCCCAGGTGTTCTCGTCGATCCGTTCTACCGGTAGTTCTTTTCCCTTCCCGCTTACGGCCACCAGGTTGGAAATAAACATCCCGTAATCGCTGATGCTGTACGTGCCCGGCACTATTTTAGGCATGTAAAAACGAATCTTTCTTTCGCTAATTTCGGGGGTAGCCAGTTGAACCTGCAACTGATCGTTGGTTATCCGGGTCAGGTCAATTTCATATCCGTAGGTCGTGTTTTGTGCCTGCACCGCCCCGGCCATCATTATTAAACAGCCAACCAGCAGCTTTCGCATAGGTTTACTCATAGTTTTTGGGTTTATTTTATGCATTTTACTAAGGTAAGATTTTTGTTGGTGTGTTAAGGACGTTCTCTTTGGCTTTTTTACTTCTCTTCCCTGTTTTTACGCAGTCCTTTCCTCCTGTTTACATTTTTTCTGCTCTCCTGATACAACGCTTCCTGCAAAGTTAGTATGTATGCATACTTTTTTTTTATCTTTGGTAGCATGAAGAAGGAGGAAACCGTTGATTATGCAGTGAAAACACTCTGGCACGGCATTTACCGCATGTATAACCAGCGGGCCAGCCAGCACGGATTTACTACATCTATCGGATACGTTTTACTGTACATTAATCCGAAGGAAGGTACGCAGGCTACCAAAATTGCTCCTTCCATCGGGCTGGAGTCCCGTAGCCTAACCCGCATGCTGAAAAGCATGGAGGAAAAAGGGCTCATTACCCGCAAACCCGACGAGCACGATAAGCGCTCGGTACGCATTCACCTCACCGAGTTTGGGCGGGAAAAGCGGGAATTATCGCGCGAAACGGTACTCCTGTTTAATCATGCCATCCGGGAAAAAATACCTCAGGACAAACTGGATGTTTTCTTTGAGGTAGTTTCTCAAATTAATAACCTGATAGAAGAAGACGTAATAGAAAAAAAACCCATCCTGAAATGAACAGAAACATTAAAAAGGCAGCTGTACTGGGCTCCGGTATCATGGGCTCAAGAATTGCCTGTCATCTGGCTAATGTTGGCGTTGAAGTGTTACTGCTCGATATAGTTCCCCGCGAACTTACCGAAGCAGAAGAGAAGAAAGGGCTTACCCTGGAACATCCGGCTGTTAGGAACCGCATAGTTCAGGAATCCTTTCAAAAGGCTGTAAAATCGAACCCGGCGCCCCTTTATCATAAGGAGTTTGCCAAAAGGGTTTCACTGGGTAACTTCGACGACGACCTGCACAAAATTGCCGACTGCGACTGGACCATCGAGGTTGTGGTGGAAAACATTAAAATCAAGCACCAGCTGTTCGAGAAGGTAGAGCAGCACCGTAAGCCGGGAACGCTGATTTCTTCCAATACATCGGGGATCCCCATCAACATGATGCTGGAAGGACGGAGCGAAGATTTCCAGAAGCATTTCATTGGTACGCACTTCTTTAACCCACCGCGATACCTGAAGTTGCTGGAGGTGATCCCTTCCAGGAAAACGGACCCTGAAATTGTTGACTTCTTCCTGAAGTACGGCGACCTGTACCTGGGCAAGCAAACTGTTCTTTGTAAAGATAGCCCTGCTTTCATTGCGAACCGGGTAGGAATTTACGCTATTATGTCTTCCCTGTATACGGTAGAAAAAATGGGGCTTTCCGTAGGCGAGGTCGACAGCCTCACCGGTACGCTGATTGGCCGGCAGAAGTCGGCCACTTTCCGTACCCTGGATGTGGTAGGTTTAGACACCGTGGTTAACGTAGCCAATAACCTGTACGAGGCCCTTACTCAGGACGAATCGCGCGATACGTTTAAGCTTCCCGGGTCTGTGTCTTCGCTGTACGAAAAAAAATGGCTGGGCGACAAAACCGGGCAGGGGTACTTCAAGAAAACCCGCGATGCTGAAGGCAATCGGGAAATCCTGGAGCTGAACCTGGAAACCATGGAATACGGCCCCCGCAACAAGGCTAAATTTCCTTCGCTGGAAATGGCAAAGCCAGTCGATAACCTAAAAGAGCGGTTGCCGATGCTGGTTAAAGCCCAGGACAAGGCTGGAGAATTTTACCGGGCGCATTTCTTCGATTTATTCGCCTATTGCACCCACCGTATCCCGGAAATTTCCGATGAGCTGTACCGAATCGACCAGGCCATCAGCACTGGCTTCGGCTGGCAAATTGGCCCGTTCGAAACCTGGGATATTCTGGGCGTGAAAGATACGGCCGAACGCATGGAAAAAGCCGGCTATAAGGTGGCCCCCTGGGTACACGAAATGCTCGACGCCGGGGTGGAATCGTTCTACAAGCTGGAAGACGGCAACCAATACTACTACGATATTGCGAGCCAGAGCTACAAGGTGGTTCCGGGAACCGAAGAATTTGTTATTCTCGACGCGCTGCGTTCCAGGCATACCGTTTGGGAGAACAGCGGTGCTACGCTCATCGACCTGGGCGACGGCATTTTGAACCTGGAGTTCCACACTAAAATGAACACCTTCGGACCCGAGCTGGGTGAAGGTATTGCCACGGCTATTGATATTGCTGAGAAAGACTATCGCGGGCTGGTAATTGCCAACAACGGGGAGAACTTCTCTGCCGGAGCCAACCTGGCCCTGGTGCTGATGAACGCCATTGAAGGAGAGTTCGACGAGATTGAAATGATGGTTCGCCAGTTCCAGAACATGATTATGCGGGCCCGCTATTCTTCTATTCCGGTTGTGGTAGCCCCTCATGCGCTTACGCTGGGTGGTGCCTGCGAGCTGAGCATGCACGGCGATAAGGTTCAGGCGGCAGCCGAAACTTATATCGGGCTGGTAGAAGCCGGGGTCGGGTTAATCCCTGCCGGCTGCGGAACCAAAGAAATGGCCTTACGGGCTTCCGACATGACCGAGCCGGGTGATGTGGAACTGAACGTGTTGCAGAATATCTTCATGAATATTGCTACCGGTAAGGTGGCTACTTCAGCCCACGAAGCCATGGATATGCACATCTTCCGCGATTTCGACCGGGTGTCGGTTAATCGCGACCGGCAGATTGCCGACGCAAAGGAAGCCGCGATCGATTTGGCCGACCGGGGTTACACCCAACCCGTACACCGAACCGACATTAAGGTTCAGGGCAAAACCGGGCTGGCTACCTTTCGCGCAGGAATTAACGGCATGAAAATGGGACACTACGCCTCGGAGCACGATGCCAAGATTGCCGATAAAATTGCCTGGGTAATGTGTGGCGGCGACCTGTCGTACCCTACCGAGGTGAGTGAACAATACCTGCTCGACCTGGAGCGGGAGGCTTTCCTGTCGCTTTGCGGAGAGCAGAAAACGCTGGAGCGTATTCAGCACATGCTGCAAAAAGGTAAGCCGTTACGTAACTAGGATACTGTTATGGCATGATCAACTTAAACCGCCGGTGTGGACATCCACGCCGGTTTTTTTATGCTTAAACTTTTCGGGCAAACGGCTTCGGGGGGTTTATACGCGAACTTCACCGGTTTATACCTGCGCTAAACCGTTGTGTTTTTTTA
>CAZIWJ010000023.1:0-19202 GCA_964542855.1 uncultured Roseivirgaceae bacterium | reverse complement strand
TGCCGGTCTATACGCGGCTTCGGGGAGTTTATACGCGAACTTCACCGGTTTATACCTGCGCTAAACCGTTGTGTTTTTTTAAGTTTTTTTGTCTCTTTTCAAGATGCCGGTCTATACGCGGCTTCGGGGAGTTTATACGCGAACTTCACCGGTTTATACGCGGCTTCGGAGAGTTTATACGCAAATTTGAACGACTTATTTTTACAATAAGCATTGAAGCCTGGTACCTGCTTCGGGCTTTTTTAGTTTTGGAACGGTTAGCCGGGCAGAAGAGAGTTGCCTGCTGTGCGCCTATAACTTAAAATTTGCCGCAGCGGGCAATAAAAAACTGTAGAGAAGAGCTGCGCTCGTTTTCGTATTTCAACCCGGACACGCTACAGGGTATTATTGAAGAACTTTATGGTTTCTTCGGCCACGGTTTTCATGTCGTTGGGGAGGTGGTCTTTTTTCCAGGGGTGGGCAGCGCCGAAAGTATGGTTGGCATCCTGTAGGGTAATTGCTTTAATGTTGGGGTTCCAGGTTTTCATTGCCTCGAGCATGCTCAGCGGCAGGGTTTCATCGAGCGTGCCGTGGAAAGCAATCATGGGTTTATTCATACTCGCTACGGCGCCAGGAATGTGCAGCTTATCCTTATGCTGGAAATAGTCTTCCACAATGTCGTAATATAATGGCATCCGCTGCCCGGTGCGGGAATTCTCGATGTAGTGCACCCCGGCTTTTTTCCAGGCTTCCAGCATTTTATCTTTCCACGGCAGGGCGAAATCGCTGATTGCTGCCCAGGCTGCCACCCCTTTAACCCGGTCGTCCTGGTGGGCCGATAAAATGGCTATTCCTCCGCCCCGGCTGTGGCCGACCAGGAAAAGCTGATCGGGGTCTATTTCCTCTTCCGGTACGTGGTCCTGTTCGTGCAGCATAAAATTAATAACCCGCTGCACGTCGTTTAACTCTTTAGAAAACGTATTGTGGCCGAAAGCTTCCAGGTCGCTGAATTCATCCGGTTGGTCGGGAGTAGTTCCGTTATGCGAAAAGTTGAACTTGGTGTAAACAAAATCCCGTTCGGCAAAAAACTCCGAGAGCAGGTTAAAGGTGCCCCAATCTTTAAAACCTTTAAAGCCGTGTACGAAAATAACCAGGGGTTTTTTAATTTTATTTACTTTAAAATGAATATCGTACGTAATTTTTTTGTTGTGATTTGGGCAGATTAGCGTATTGTTGGGTCTTATATGTTGTAGCGACATGTATGGCGTTGATTAATTAAACAAATATGTTCAACAAAGCGTACAATTCCCTAGTATACGATGAGGAACGTTTTATAAACCTAAATTTAAATCTGATTATACCCAAATCAGATTTTACACCGGATAGTTAACTTGCCAATGAGCGCAGTAATACAGGGTATAAAGGCCCCAATAGCCCACGAGATGGCCACCTTCGAAACGAAGTTCCGGTCGTTTATGAAAAGCGATGTTTTCCTCCTCGATCGTATCATGAGTTACATCGTAAAGCGGAAAGGCAAGCAGATGCGCCCCATGTTTGTTTTCCTTTCGGCCGGGGCAACCGGGCAAATTTCCGATGTAACGTATCGCGGGGCGGCCCTCATTGAACTGCTTCACACTGCCACCCTGGTTCACGACGACGTAGTGGATGACTCGAACTACCGCCGGGGTTTCTTTTCTATTAATGCATTATGGAAAAATAAAATTGCCGTACTGGTAGGCGATTACCTTCTTTCGCGGGGGTTATTGTTATCGGTAGACCACGGCGATTTTGAAATGCTCCGCATTGTATCGGAAGCCGTGAGGGAGATGAGTGAAGGCGAGTTGCTGCAAATAGAAAAGGCCCGTCGCCTCGACATTACCGAAGATGTGTATTATGAAATTATCCGACAGAAAACCGCTTCACTTATTGGTTCGTGCTGCGCTGTGGGGGCCAGTTCGGTTGGCGCCAGGAAAGAAGTGGTAAGCAAAATGAAAGAGTTCGGCCTGAAAGTAGGGTCTGCCTTCCAGATTAAAGATGATTTATTCGATTACGGCGGGTACGAAATTGGCAAGCCGGTGGGCATTGATATAAAGGAAAAGAAAATGACACTTCCCCTGATTTATGCCCTGTCTCAGGCTTCGTGGCTGGAGAAAAAGAAGATTATTTACGCCATCAAGAACGAAAGCCACAAGCAGAAAAAAGTAAACCACGTTATTGAGTTTGTGCGGGAATCGGGAGGGATAGAATATGCTACCGAAGCCATGCATCGATTTTACGACGAAGCCCGGGCCATTTTATACAACCTACCCGATTCCGAGTACAAGGAATCTCTGCTGCAACTGGTGAAGTTCAGCATTGAGCGGAAGAAATAAGCTCAGTGTTTCCTGTTCGTTTTATAGTTCCTAACGTTTAGCAGCACTTTTTTCCTTTACTGCTTCAATAAAACATTTTACTGCATCGGGGGTCATATCCGGGTATACTCCGTGCCCCAGGTTGGCGATATGGCGGTAAGGCCCAAACTCGTTCAGCATCTTTTCCGTCATTTTTTCAATGGTTTTAAAGTCGGCATATAACGCGGCCGGGTCGAGATTTCCCTGAAGCGTTTTGCCCGGCGTAATGGTTCGGGCATGGGCAACGTTCATGTTCCAGTCGAGCCCGATAGTTTGGCAGTTCAATCCGGCAATTGCCTCCATGCTTCCGTAGGCTCCTTTAGCGAAAACCGTTACCGGTACTTTGTCAATAGCATCGCAAATTTGTTTAATGTAGGGAAGCGAAAATTCAGCGTATTGCCAGTCGGGCAGGATTCCTGCCCAGGAATCGAAAACCTGTACCAGGTTAACCCCGGCGGCTACCTGGGCTTCCAGGTAAGCGATGGTACTGTCGGTAATGAGTTGCAACAGCTTTTTAGCCATGTCGGGGCGGGTATACAACATTTTCCGCGCTTTTGAGAACGTTTTGCTCCCGGTACCTTCTACCATGTAAGCAAAGATGGTCCAGGGGGCACCAGCGAAACCGATCATTGGCACCCTTCCATCGATTTCCTTAATAGCCATTTCAATTGCTTCCGGGGTGTAGTGAAAATCCTCGTACTGCGCCACGTGCAATTGCTCCAGGTCGCTTTCCTGTTCCACAACCCGGAAAAAAACCGGGCCTTTATTCTCCACCATATCGTACGGCAGGCCCATGGCTTCGGGAATAACCAGAATATCGGAAAAGATAATCACTGCATCCACGCCCAGGATATCGAGGGGCTGGATAGATACCTCCGCGGCTCGCTCGGGCGTTTCTACCAGGTGTTTGAAATTTTTCATCCGGGCCCTTACGGCCCGGTATTCAGGAAGAATTCTTCCTGCCTGCCGCATGAGCCATACCGGCGTACGCTCGGTTTTTTCTCCTTTAATGGTACGGAGCAACAAATCGTTTTGTAGAGGCATAAATTAACTGCAATGCTTTTAATATTAGAACGTAAAATTAGCTGAAAAGGGGTATAACTCATAACCCTAACCCAAGAACCGGTGTGGTTTATCGAAAAGTATGCTGTAAATAGCCATTCCACGCTAAAAAGCGTAATTTAGACTTTCAAAAAAAACAGTCCACCCCTACATGGAGACAGTTAGTGAGGAGAGCAAGCGGGCCTACACCCCCATTCTTCCTGAATCGGATGAATGGCCAGTAGTAAAGCTTAGTAAAAATCGTAAGGCATTCATTGCTTCAGTAATTGAAGAAAGTTTAAGTCGTATTAAAGCAGACAAATCGCCGGTAGAACTGATTGATGAAATTGAATCGACCCTTTACCGCGAACGTATCCGGATAAAAAAGAACCGCTGGGCAGTTGATCCAGACGATGAAATTAAGTTCTGGCAACACGCAAAGGAAACCCTGGTACACATTACCGGTACGCCCGGGGAGGAAGAGCAGCTCATTATTAATAACCTACTTCAGGAAATTGTAAGCCGTTATTCCCACGAAATTGCCGGCACCTTTAAGCGTTCGTCGTACCGCTTTGCCCGCCGCTTTATTACCTTTGGCTTTGCCCGTTTGCTGAATGCCTCCCGGGTAAAAGGGTTTCGCTCCGTGTTCAGCGACCGCTACACCCTGCGCGACAAGCTCAATATTGTGGGAGAAATTGACCACCTCCGCGAGCTGGGCAAGAAAGGAACGATTGTAATGGTTCCCACCCACTTCAGCAACCTGGATTCTATTCTTATCGGGTGGGTAATTAGTGAACTGGGGCTGCCGCCGTTTATTTACGGGGCCGGGCTGAACCTGTTCAATATCGGTGTAATTGCCTATTTCATGAACAGCCTTGGGGCTTACAAGGTAGACCGGCGGAAAAAGAACCGCATTTACCTGGAAACCCTGAAAACTTATTCTACGCTTGCCCTTCAGTACGGCTGCCACAGTTTATTTTTTCCCGGTGGCACCCGCTCCCGTGCCGGGCGACTGGAAAGCCAGTTAAAATTCGGTTTGCTGAGTTCAGTAGTCGAATCTCAGCGGATCAACTTTCAGAAAGAAACCGGTAAGGACCGTAAAATATTCGTGGTTCCCGTAGTAATTAACTACCACTTTGTACTGGAAGCCCCAACCCTGATTAAAGATTTCCTGGAGAAGGAAGGGCAGGAACGCTACTACGTGGAGAAAGACGAATTTTCAACTTCTTACCGCATTGTTTCATTTCTTTTCAAATTTTTTACTAAAGGCTCAGATATTTCGGTAAGCATCGGCAAGCCGATGGATATTTTCGGGAACACGGTCGACAATGAAGGCAATAGCTACGACAATCAGGGACGGCCGATTGATACCCGCGAGTATTTCATGACCAACGGCGAGGTAACCGAGGATGAACAGCGAGAGCATGTATATACCCGTATGCTCGGGGAGTCTATTCTGGATTCCTTCTACAAGTATAACCGGGTGTTTTCCAGTCATTTGGTGGCTTTCACTGCCTTTGAAATTATCCGTAACGGTAACATTGAATTCGATTTATACGACCTGCTGCGTCAGCCGGAAGAAGACCTGGTAATTGAATTCAACGAATTCTGCCGCGTTGTAAACCAGGTACGTAACCGCATTTACGAGTTGCGCGATGCCGAAAAGCTGGATGTAGCTCCTCACCTGCTGGGCAACATCGAGAAAGTAGTGAAACATGGAGTAAACAATGTGGGGTTATATCACGCCAAGCGGCCATTACTATTAAATAAAGAAGGCAACATCGTTACACAAGATATTAAGTTGTTGTATTACTACCATAACCGCCTCACTGGCTATGAGCTCGAGCAGTACATCTGAGTTGATTAAGCCCCTGAATGCTCATAATTCTTCTTTGCAACAAGTAGCAGTTATCGGGGCCGGAAGCTTCGGCACCGTTATTGCAAACCTGCTGGCTACCAACAGTAAAGTACTGCTGTACATAAGGCGCAGGGAAAAGTACGAAGTTATAAAAACCGAACGTTCAAGCTCTGGTTATCCCCTGCACGATAACGTAGTGCCGATTGATGACCTGGCTACCCTCGCTGCTTCCTGCCGGATTATTTTCCCAATGGTGCCCTCTGCCGCTTTTCGCAACATGATGCGTGAGTTGTCTCCTCATTTGCACCCTTACCATATTTTAATTCACGGCACCAAAGGCCTGGACAGCCAGGAGGTTTCCTTGCGTGAAAGTTTACACCGGATCAGCCGGGAAAATATCCGTACCATGAGCGAGGTTATTGCTGAAGAAAGTGTGGTAGTGCGCATCGGTTGCCTGGCCGGCCCCAACCTGGCTGCGGAGCTGGGTCAGGGACAACCCGGCGCTACCGTAGTTGCCAGCGACTTTGACGAGGTGATTCTCGCCGGTAAAAAATTACTCCGTTCCGGGTTGTTCCAGGTGTATAGCAGCAACGACCTGATTGGCGTAGAGCTGTGCGGGGTACTGAAAAATATTATTGCTATTGCTGCCGGTATGCTTAGTGGGTTGGGTTACGGTGAAAATGCGCGGGCCATGCTCATTAGCCGCGGCCTGGTTGAAATGATTTACCTGGGGCAGGCGCTTGGAGGCAACGTAAAAGCGTTTATCGGCCTGGCCGGGGTTGGCGACTTAATTGCTACCTGCACGAGTACCCGCAGCCGGAACTATACGGTTGGTTTCCGCATGGCTTCAGGCGAAACCCTTGATGATATTATTAAAGACATGGAAGAAGTGGCCGAAGGGGTTAATACGGTTCGCATCATGAAAAAGCTGGCCGATCATCATGAAATCTCGGCCCCTATTACCAAAACCCTTTACCATATTCTTTACGAAGATCTCACCCCACAGCGGGCGCTGGAACGGTTAATGAAATTCCCGCTGAATACCGACATTAATTTTCTTTAACAGTATGGCACTTACAACCCGTTCGGCCACTGCTTTAAACAAGTAACGAAAACCGAAAAAGCACCCCTGGCAAAACCCTGCTAAATTTCAGGTAAGCCCGGAATGGCTTCCAGGAAATGATATTTTCCTTCGTTGAGATCGATGGCACAGCAGTAAGTTTGCCTGCCGTTGGTAACCACCAGGTGGCGGGCTTTAATTTCCTGGTTGTACACGGCAACCTGGGTAAAAGCCTTCTGGGAAATGTTCACATTCGGGGCCTTGCATTCTACCAGCAGAAACGGTTCACCCTGCCGGTTGTAGCCCAGTAAATCGTACCGCTTGCTTAACTTATTGTGTTGAATGCCCGATTCGGCTTTGAGCAGGGAACGGGGATAGCCCCGCTGGTTTACCAGGTATTGAACAAAATGTTGCCTTACTTCCTCTTCCGGTGTACAGGGTACGTATTTTTTACGTAATTCATCATAGATTTGCTTTTTACCTTCTACTACTTTAGTGCGCTCCATAAAAGTAAGTAAGAATAAAAAAAGGAGTTATCAAAGCCAGGCTGTTTACCTAACCTACCCTTGTTTATGAACGGTATAATACCTGATATTTTCCAGGTTCCTGTAGTGCTGGGAACATTTTTCCTTATGTTTTTCGTCATTTACCGGGGTCTTGTTCGTCCGTTGCTGGCCTATTTAGGTACCACACTGATATTTATTATTTCCGGCCTACTACAGCCCGGGCAACTGCTTTCCGGCTTTTCCAATGAATCGGTGGCATCCATTGTTCTTTTAATTATTATAAGCGGAGGGCTGCGCAAAGGTTTCGACGTGGACTTCCTGATGAGCACCCTGCTGGGTGCCCGGAATGTTGATATTGACCGTCCCAGGCCCCGCTGGTTTTTGTTAAAAATGATGGCCCAGGTATCGTTACTATCATCGGTGGTGAACAACACCCCGGTAGTTGCCCTGGTTACCCCTTTTGTATACAACTGGGGCAGGCAGCGGAACGTGGCTCCCTCCAAGTTGTTAATTCCTCTTTCCTACGCTACCATTATGGGTGGAATGCTTACCATTATTGGAACTTCTACCACTTTAATCCTGAATGGATTTTTACAGGAGCTTGACCTCTCAGGTTTTCCGGTTACCCCGCTGCTGGTGGTAGGAAGCATTGCCCTGGTGGTGGGTATCGTTTTCCTGCTGCTAGTGGGTTACAGGTTGTTGCCGGAGAACCACGATTTAACCGACCGTTTCATCGACGACCGTCGCGATTACCTGCTGGAGACCGAACTGGACCCGCAATCCACTTTAATTGGGCAAACCATTAAAGAAGCCAAGCTGAGAAACCTGAAGGGGGTATACCTGGTTGAAATTATTCGCGACAACCGGATCATTTCCCCGGTATCGCCCGAAGAGATTATTCAGCAGGAAGATGTGATGATTTTTGCGGGCGATACGGCTAACATCATGGATTTGATTAACTCGAACCGGGGCATTAAACTACCGGAGCATCCGCACACCACCAATACGTTTAACCGCCTGAACATTATAGAGGCAGTGATCAGTAATAATTCCGACCTGATAGGTAAAACTGTAAAGGAAAGTAATTTCAGGAATCGTTTCGACGCAGCTATTGTAGCTATTCGCCGTAACGGGGAGCGGGTAAGAGGAAAAATTGGTGCTATACAGCTTAGCCCCGGCGATTTACTGTTGCTGTACGCCGGGGATGACTTTTTCACGAAAATTAAGTCGTACCAGGATATCCTGGTGGTGTCGGAGTTAAAAGAAGTGGTGCGACCAGGCCGGCGCAGTTTAATTTACCTGGGAATAGTAGTAGCGGTTGCCCTTGCGATGCTTATTTTCGGTTACTTCTCCCTGTTCAGTTCATTGCTTATTGTTTTCAGTATTATGGTGGGTATTAAGCTGATATCGGTGCAGGACGTAAAAAAAGAAATCGATGTAGGAATGGTTTCCCTGCTGGTGATGTCGCTGGCTTTTGGGCAGGTGATCATTAACTCGGGTACCGGCGATTTCCTGGCCAACAGCATTATTCAGCTTACCGACGGACTGGGCACACCGGTGCAGTTACTCGGGCTTATTATTGTTACCAATGTACTAACGGCTTTTATTTCCAACGTGGGGGCGGTGTCTATTTCCTTTCCCATTGCCTATTCGCTGAGCACCGGTATGGAAGTAGACCCGGCTCCTTTTCTGCTGGGCATTGCTTTTGCAGCCTCTGCGGCTTTCATTACCCCGGTAGGCTACCAGACCAACCTGATTGTTTACGGGCCCGGGGGATACAGCTTCCGCGATTTCCTCCGGGTAGGCTTACCAATGACGGCCGTATACCTGTTTACCGTTTACCTTTGTATTATTTGGTACTATGGTTTGGTGTGATTAACCAGGGCAAGGGTGGCGGTTATATTTTAACGCACGCGCGCGTGTTGCGCGTGCGGGCAGAGTGAATTTTATGTAAACGTGGGTTTAGTTTGGATTTTGGCGGGCATTTTAACAAACCGGATCAGTACCAGTCCGATAATAAAGAACAGGGCCAGGATAAGGGTGCTGTTACGCATGTTAGTGGTTATTTGTTCAATGAAGCCAAAGGCAAAGGTACCCATTACTACCGACAGCTTCTCGGCTACGTCGTAAAAGCTGAACCAGGAGGCATGATCTGCGGTATTACCGGGAATGAGTTTAGAGTATGTAGCCCGCGACAGGGCCTGTATGCCCCCCATTACCAGGCCTACCAGGGCTGCGATTAAGTAAAACTGCAGGGTAGAAGTAATGAAGTAAGCCATAATACAAACCGTTATCCAGATGATGATCATAGTAGTTAACGAAAAGATATTCCCTTTCAGCTTCGATATCCAGGCAAAGAAGTACGACCCGGCTATTCCCAGCACCTGGATGACCAGGATTGCCCCAATTAAAGTATCGCCGGGGAGGCCCAGCACTTTGGTACCGAATGCTGCGGCCATCAGCACCACGGTTTGAACCCCCATACTGAAAAAGAAAAAAGCTGCCAGGAATTTCTTCACGTTCGGATACAACGGAACGCTTTGCCAGACCCTGCGGAGTTCTTCGTAACCTTTGGCCAGTTGGCGGGTAGACGGCTTGCGGTTAAACGGGTTATTCGGTAACCATTTAAAAGGAATCTGGGCAAATCCTACCCACCAGATACCTACCATGGGAAATGCCAGCCGCGTAGCCAGGCCCTTACCGGGTAATCCTACTAATTCGGGGCTTGAAATCAGGAACAGGTTAACAGCCAGTAAAATCATGCTTCCGGCGTAGCCCAGTGCATACCCCTTCGCGCTAATTACATCGTAGCGGTCGGGGGTGGTAATTTCGGGTAGGAATGCATTATAAAAAACCAGTCCGCCGGTAAACCCGATACTGGCCAACACGGCAAAAATTATTCCCCATTCCACGTTACTGCCGTTGAAAAAGTATAACATACAGCACGAAAATGCGCCCAGGTAAGTAAACAGTTGCAGGAACTGCTTTTTTTTGCCGGAATAATCGGCCACCCCGGAGAGCAGGGGAGAGATGAGCGCAATTAACAGGTAAGAAAACGACAGGGCGTAAGAATACAGTACCGTGTTAACAATTTCAAAACCAAAGAAAGAAACAAGCCCTTCCCCGCCATCAGCGGTTACCGCTGTGTAGTAGGCGGGAAAAATAGTAGACGTAATAACCAGATTGTACACCGAGTTCGACCAGTCGAACATACACCAGGCATTAATTATTTTTTTTGTTGAGGCTGGCATGGTTAAGGGTTTGCGTAAAATAAAAAAGTCTTCCCCGTGAGAGGAAGACTTTAGATAGAAATAGTTCCAAGGACAAGGTCGGGCTTACAGGTTCACGTCCGTCTGCTTGGTTGAATTATAGAGCACTTTCAGGGCGTTGGCGTTGCGCAGTTCCTGCTGCACGTCTGAAACAATCCCCATTTTCGCTTCTATATCAACTTTCATCGCCATCGTAATCTGATCACGTTCAGCTTCTGTTAGCTTGTCTTTTTCCTGGTTCACAAACAGAACCACGTCGTTAACATCGATCAGCACGTCGTTTACCTGGATCTTCGGTTCTTTACCGTAGCGTTCGGTATCCTTGGGCTTACCAATGTAAATGTAGCTTACCAGTGACTTTTTCTGCATTTTGCGGAGCTGTTCTGCCTTCGGAATTTTCTGCTCTACCTTCAGCTCGGTTTCCCGGAGTACGGTTGTTACCATGAAGAAGAAGAGGAGCATAAAAATAATATCCGGTAATGCCGAGGTAGGTATTTCCTGGCTGGCAGAGGTTTTCTTTTTAAACTTCGACATCTTTAACCTCCTATTTTAGTGGGTTCAGCAATAGAAATCTGCATGGGGATACCTTCCCGGCCGCGTTTGTAGCGAGGGTCGGCTGGCTTCAGTTCGCGAAAATCGTCCGTGGGTACGTCAACCCGCTCGGCGTAGATTTCATAATAGGCTCCCTGAATTTCGTCGAGCACTTCAATGTATCGCTCGTAAGAAGTACCCCGGTCGGTTTTAAACGATACTACTGCATCGCCCGGCGCATCGGACGAACTCGGATCTTTCTTACTTAGTACCTTGAGCGTGCCCGGCAGGTTATTATAAACCTGGGCAGACTCGTCGGTTGCTTTCCCAAAGTTGAGGACGAATTCTTTAACTTTTTCCTTAATCTGGCTTACATCATTCAGGGGTTCACCTTCTACCAGGAGGTTATCCTTGGAGTTGACCAACACCTTGAAAATGTTTCGCTCGTTCAGCTCAACTTCAGGGGGTTGGTCATCGGGCGGTTTAGGCGGGAGCCTGATGGTTAGTCCTTTATCGGATGCAATAGTTGTGGTTACGAGGAAGAAGATCAACAGCAAAAAGGCAATGTCGGCCATTGAGCCGGAGTTGATATCCGCACCTCCTCTTTTCTTTCTTTTCATTACTTGAACAGTTTACTAACTTCAGTGATAATAATTCCAATTATCCCCAGGATCATCAATGTGAACATGGTGTTAATAGAAGCCCCGACTAGCTTGGAGGTTGAGCTGTCTACATTAAATTTTCTGTAAACATCTGTTACCTCACCCGAAGCCGTACCGTATGAAATCAGGAAGATTACACCAATTACCGCTACACCGACTAACGACCCCAGTAACATTTTGGGGTTACTGAGTGAGTTAATTAACGGCAAAACAATAGCCCCTATCACTGCCGCACCCAGCAAAAAGTAGGTAACAGGTAGCAGATAGTCTACAAATACGTTGTATAGTATATCAGACATAATATTTTTCTTTTTTAGCCCTTATCAGTTTTCAATAGCACCCTGAGAAGAACCGCCAGAAAGCTGCTTGTGCTTAACCAGGATATCGACCAGTGCGATAGAAGCATCTTCCATCTGGTTCACTAAACCGTCGACCTTGGATACACAATAGTTGTAGAATAATTGAAGAATTACCGCAACGATTAAGCCAGCAACTGTAGTAAGGAGTGCCACCTTAATACCACCGGCTACGAGTGAGGGAGAAATATCGCCGGCTGCTTCAATTGCATCGAAAGCCTGGATCATACCGATTACTGTACCCATAAAGCCCAACATCGGCGCCAGTGAGATAAACAGGGAGATCCATACCAATCCTTTTTCCAGTCGTCCCATTTCTACTGAGCCGTAAGAGATAATAGACTTTTCTACCATTTCGATACCTTCGGTCATGCGCATCAACCCCTGGGTAAAGATAGAAGCAACGGGGCCCTTGGTATTACGGGTTACCTCCTTAGCAGCGTCGATACCACCAGAATCCAGTGCTGACTCCACTTTGCTTAATAACTTCTTGGTGTTGGTTTGAGCAAGGTTCAGGGTAATGATACGCTCAATGGCGATGGCGAGTCCGATAACCAGACACAGTAGTACCACTGACATAAATTCCCAACCTCCTTCAATAAACTTTTCTTTTACTACCTGCGTGAACGGAACCTCTTCATCACCCATGTTTTCAGTCATTTCCTGCATGGAAGACGGCTCACTAGCAGCGGTAGCTGCAGAATCAGCTGCCATTGCCGTGGAATCTTCTGAGGCCATCGTTGTACTGTCCATCATGGTAGAATCGCTGGCAGGGGCTTCGTCCTGGGCAGTAGCGTTAGTCGCCAACAGGCATGTGCTGAAACATGCGATTGCTAATAGAGAGAATAGCTTTTTCATAGTTTGTTTTGAATCTTAACTTTAGTGTAATTTTTGTGTAATGTAATAGCAGAATTAAATTTCAACAATAATTCAGCGGAGAGAGAGGGATTCGAACCCTCGGTACCCCTATGGGGGCACACTCACTTTCCAGGCGAGCACCTTCGACCACTCGGTCATCTCTCCCTGTACCCATTAGTTAAATTTTTAAAAGACGGATACAAATAAATTAATATTTCATACTTTATGCAAATTTCTGTTCATCATTGCAACGGTAGCATAGTATTTTAATAATTTTATTAACCGCAAAATTATTTACTATCTGCACGCTACACGACAAATTTAAATCGGGTTATCATTAATTCTCCCGACATTACAATACAAGTAATTTTCTATCGATAAGTGATGAATAAAGGGATTTTTCCTTTAAAAAAAGGGGTGAAATGGTACATATTACCTGTTATTATTTACGCACTGGTGCTTTTACCCGGTAGGAAGCACCCACCTTTCCCTTGCTAATGTTGTTCAGCTTACTTTGCATCATGCGTTTTTTCAGCCCCTTCAGGTAATCAGTAAATACGATACCCTCGATGTGATCGTATTCGTGGAGCACGATCCGGGCAACCATCCCTTCGAGGGTATCTTCGTGCTTTTCCCAGTGTTCGTCGAAGTAGCGGATAGTTAGTTTTTCTTTGCGGTAAATATCGGTGCGGATGCCGGGAAAGCTCAGGCACCCCTCCTCAAAGGCCCATTCCTTTCCTTCTGCGGTCATAATTTCGGGGTTTATGAATACCTGCTTAAATGGTTCTTCACCTTCTTCCATGGGGCCGCTGTCGATAACAAACATCCGTAGGCTCTTACCAATTTGTGGTGCGGCAAGGCCCACTCCGCTGGCCTGGTACATGGTTTCGAACATATCGTTGGCCAGTTGTTTTACATCTATTTCGCCTTGCTCTATATTTTTGCCCCGTTTTTGCAGCACAGGGTCTCCATATAATACAATGGGATAAATCATAGCATTATTTACTTTCCATATACGATTGTAAAATCAGGGTTGCGCTAACCTTGTCGATGTTTTCTTTTTTCCGGCGGTTTTTCTTTTTCACCCCTGCACTTACCATACTTTTTAAAGCCATTTGTGAAGTAAATCTTTCGTCTTCAAACTCGATCGGGATAGCAGGGAACAGCTTTTTCAGCTGGCCGGCAAATTTTTCAACGCCCCGGGTAGCATCGGTTGCTTCGCCGTTCAGGCGGGTAGGCATACCCAAAACCAGGCATTCTACCTCTTCGCTGGCTACATAAGCTTTCAGGTATTCCAGTACCTGTTTACGATTTACGGTATCGAGGGCAGACGCAATAATTTTCAACGGATCAGTAACGGCCAGTCCTACCCGCTTTTCTCCATAGTCAATGGCCAAAATCCTTCCCATGCGTTTAATTAGAAATTGATTGGTTAGCCAGGATCGATTTTATTTTTCTTTCCAGGATCAGCGCCTTGGGGAACAACACTTCGTTTTCCAGGCGAGCATGGTTCATCAGCTCCTGCTCGAAGCGCTTCAGTTCTTCGTATACTACTTTTACGTGCAGACTGGTGGAAGAGTCCTGTTGATAATTTTCGGTAATGGTCCTGATTTTCTGCATGTCGTCATCGTCGTGCTGGTGTTCCACGGCAAACTGCTGGATGGAAAGGTTTTGCATGGCCAGCATCGCTTCTGACAGGTAGGGGTTTCCCTGTTTAATTGCCTTACCCAGGATAAGGATGTAAGAAAATAGCTGATCTTCCTCTTCGTACATGTGGGTTATTAAATCTTCGCGCAGCAGGGGCATAACGAACTGCAAATCTTTGGCAACTGGGGTATCCCTGACCGACAGGTTGGTGATCAGGTTACTGATGTAGGGAATGCGTTGTTTAATAAAAACGTGGTGCGTATGCTTGAGATACTCAACAATTAACTCTACTGGATAGTTAATAAGTGCAGGTTCAGGATTATCGTTACTTGTTTCTGCCTTATTGAGGCTTCTGAGCACCTGTTCCACGGGCAATCCGTACCGGTAACATACCTGGCTGAGTGTATCGTGGTGGTGGTGATAAAAGGAAATACCGTAGGAAAACAGCACGTAAGCGTAACCCAGGTTGTGGTCGACGATGCGACCAATTTGTTCATTCGCAGAAACTTCCATAAGCAAATAATACTGTAACACAACACCAATACCCAAGTTAAAAATTACGTTGTAGTATTTACACTGCAACTGCCCCTAAAGGCAATAAGTTATAACTTAATTAAAGGAATTTCGGTGTAAATTATCTTCTATCAGTTTAAACTGGTGAGGTGTTTTTAAAAAGTAATGGTAAATTTAGTAGCCATGTCCTGTTATCTTATAAAATGCAAGTTAAACAATTAAATACAAAGTACTGTGAGTAGTTCAAACAATTCCAGATTCTCCATACGACTACCCATTTTTTTAACGCTCGCTGTATCTGCCGGAATCCTTATCGGAGCCACAATGGCCGACGGAGACACTTCAAAAAATAACCTGTTTACCGGGTTTCAGAAGTTCAGGGAGATACTTACCTACGTTGAACGCGATTACGTTGATGAGGTAAACACTGAAAAACTGGTGGAAGAAGCCATTGAAGGCGTACTGGATAATCTCGATCCCCATTCTGTTTACATTCCTGCCGAAGACCTGGAAGTGGCCAAGTCGCAGTTGGAAGGTGAGTTCGACGGTATTGGCATTGAGTTCAATATTGTTAAGGATACCATTTACGTGGTGGCTCCACTGAGCGGTGGCCCTTCGGAAGAAGTAGGCCTGCAAAGTGGTGATAAAATTGTGAAGGTTGACGGCGAAGTAGTTGCCGGCACCAACATCACTAATGGTGATGTGTTTAATTTATTACGTGGCCCGAAAGGGAGCGAAGTGGAAGTATCGATAAAAAGAAACGGGCGGAGTAACCTGGTCGACTACACCATTATGCGCGATAAAATTCCACAGTATTCCATCGACGTTAGTTACATGGTTAACGATAAGGTTGGGTACGTAAAAATTAGCCGGTTTTCAGCAACCACGCACGATGAGTTTAAATCGGCCGTGGCTAAATTGAAAAAAGAGGGCATGCAAAAGCTGATCCTCGACCTGCAGAACAACCCCGGTGGTTACATGGACCGCGCGGTGAATATCGTAGATGAAATGCTGGCCGATAACAAGCTAATTGTTTACACCAAGGGTAAGCAGAGCCGGTTTTCTACCGAAGCCCGGGCTTACAAAGACGGAATGTTTGAAAAACGACCGGTTATCGTACTCATTGACGAAGGGAGTGCTTCTGCCTCTGAAATTGTTTCCGGTGCCCTGCAGGATAACGACCGCGCATTGATTGTTGGTCGCCGATCCTACGGGAAAGGCCTGGTGCAGCTGCCCATTACGCTTTCCGATGAATCGGAGCTACGCCTAACCATTTCGCGTTACTATACCCCCAGCGGGCGATCTATCCAGAAGCCTTACGACGATACCGATGAATACGGTACTGATATTCTGAAGCGCTTCGAGCACGGAGAGTTTTTTCATGCCGACAGCATTGAATACAATGATTCACTGAAGTATAAAACGTTGAAAGGCCGTACCGTGTACGGGGGCGGAGGAATTACCCCCGACTACTTCGTGGCGCTGGATACCAGCATGAATTCAGCTTACCTGGGTAAATTATCGTATTCCAATACACTTCGTGAATACACGTACCAGTACGTGGAAGATAACCGCAAGAAGCTGGAAAGAATGGGCTTTGATGATTATTACGATAACTTCGAGGTAACCGATAAGATGCTCGATAAGCTCATTGCCCTGGGTAATAAAAACAAGGCCCCGTACAACGAAGAGCATTTTCAGCGTTCGAAAGAACTGATTAAAATTTACGTGAAGGCATTTATTGCTCGCGGCATCTGGAAATCTGATGGTTTCTACCCGATTTTTAATGAAACCAACGAAATTTTCCAGCAGGCTTTAAAGCTCTTCCCCGAAGCGGAAAAACTGGTGGAACCTTCGTAGTCCGAACGGGATGACCGGAATTACAGCTCCTGTTTACCGGGCTGTAAGCAAAAGCTGAAAACGAAGAAAGCTGTCTTGAAAATAAGACAGCTTTTTTTTGAATCGGGTGGGGGTAAAATACCCTCGTAATACACGGATCGACTAACTGCGCAAAAGAAAATTTGGCTCACAACCGGAGAAAAAGTACTGCGATAAAGAAATGATCCGTGCATGAACCCTTTTTCTATTTCTCAATTCTTCGCTTCTTTACAGCTTAATTTAAAACAGCAAATCATTTGAGTTCTAGCGTACGCATTTTTGCCCCGGCTACGGTTGCTAACGTGGCATGCGGCTACGACATTATGGGCTTTGCCGTGCATGAGCCCGGCGATGAAGTAGAGATGGTGCTTCACGAAACCGGCGACGTGGCTATTACCGACATTCTCGGCGATAACGGCAAACTGCCCCGGCGGGCCGACCAGAATACGGTAGGCATTGTGGTGCAACATTACTTGTCGGCCCTGAATCTTTCTTATGGAGCTTCTATTACGCTGCACAAAAACATGCCACTGGGTTCGGGACTGGGTTCCAGTGCTTCCAGTGCGGTGGCCGGGTTGTTTGCTATCAATGAACTGGTTAGGCAGGTGCAGCCCGAAAAGGCCATGAGCCGAAAAGAGCTGCTGCCCATTGCTATGGAAGGGGAACGGCTGGCTTGTGGCGCTGCTCATGCCGATAACGTTGCCCCCTCGCTGATGGGCGGTTTTGTGCTGGTGAGGAGCTACCATCCCCTCGACGTGATTCAGATTAATACCCCTGCTGAGCTTTACTGTACACTTATTCACCCGCACCTGGAAGTGAATACCAAAGATGCCCGTAATTTGCTGAAGAAGAATTTGCCGCTGGAAGATGCCATTAAGCAATGGGGGAATACGGCGGGGTTTATTGCCGGATTGCTACAGGAAGATTATGAGCTGATCGGCCGATCGATTGAAGATGTGATCGTGGAGCCGGTGCGGTCTATCCTCATTCCCGGCTACGATACCGTTAAAGAAGCGGCCCTGGAAGCCGGCGCCCTGGGTTGCGGCATATCCGGCTCCGGCCCATCCATGTTTGCCCTGAGCCGGGGAAAAGCCAGGGCTGAAGCAATTGCCACTGCCATGCAACAGGCTTTTAAGCAGTTATCGATTGATGGAGAAGTGTACGTTTCGGCCATTAATTCCCAGGGCCCACAGATTAAAAACTAATTTCTTATGCAATTATACAGCACACAGCAAGCCAGGAATACCCGTGAGACGGTAACTTTTAAGGATGCCATTTTTAAGGGCCTTCCCGAAGATGGCGGGCTGTTTATGCCGGTTTCTTTTCCCAGGCTTCCCGACGAGTTCTTTGCCGGTATTCAACAGCTTTCGTTCCAGGACATTGCCTTTACCGTAGCTCGTGCCCTGCTGAAAGAAGAAATACCCGAACCGGCATTGAGGGCCATCGTTAACGATGCCATTAATTTCGATGCCCCGCTGGTTACGCTGGAACCACATAAACACGTACTGGAACTTTTCCAGGGGCCTACCCTGGCGTTTAAAGATTTCGGAGCGCGATTTATGTCGCGGGTGATGTCGTACTTCCTGAACGAAGGGACAGTAAGCGGCCCGGTTCACATCCTGGTAGCTACTTCCGGCGATACGGGAAGTGCAGTAGCCCAGGGTTTTTACAACGTACCCGGAATACGGGTAACTTTGCTGTATCCTAAAGGAAAAGTAAGCACCCTGCAGGAGCAGCAGCTCACCACGGCCGGGGGAAACGTGGAGGCCATTGAGGTAGACGGCACTTTCGACGACTGCCAGCGCATGGTTAAAGAGGCTTTCCTGGATAAGGAACTGAACCGGCAATTTCACCTGGCGTCAGCCAATTCTATTAACATTAGCCGGCTTATTCCACAGTCGTTTTATTATTTTCATGCTTACGCCCAACTTCCTGATGCCGAAACGGCCCCGGTATTTTGCGTACCGAGCGGTAATTTCGGGAATCTTTGCGGCGGCCTGATTGCCCGCCAAATGGGCTTACCGGTGGCGCAGATTATTGCCGCAACGAATATTAATAAAATTGTTCCGGAGTACTTGCAAGAAGGCATTTTTCGCCCTCGCCCTTCTGTAAGCACGGTAGCCAATGCCATGGATGTGGGTAACCCGAGTAATTTTGCTCGTTTGCAGGCTTTCTTCGATCCGGACAGTGATCCACGTGAGCATATGATTAAACTGATAACCGGTAAGTTTTACAATGATCACGAAACCCTGGCCACCCTGAAGGAAGTGCAGGAGCAGTTTCATTATACCATGTGCCCGCACACGGCTATTGGTTACCGTGGATTGAGTGAATATCCGCTGGCAGACGGGCAACACGGCATTGTGCTGGCTACAGCGCACCCGGCCAAATTTATTGATGTGGTTGAGCCGGTTATTAAAGGAAAAGTAAACCTGCCAGACCCGTTGAAGGAAGCTATGAGTAAAGAAAAAAAGGCCATATCCATGGCTAATGATTTTGAGTTCTTGAAAGCTTATTTGCTGGGCTAATGCTGATACCGTTGGCGTTGGAAAATTAACCTGTTATTGATATTCAACAAAAAAAAGGCGAGACTTTCATCTCGCCTTGAGCCGTGATAGCTCAGAGGTAGTTTTTAGTTTTGCAACGGAGTGGGG
>CAZIWJ010000022.1:0-25302 GCA_964542855.1 uncultured Roseivirgaceae bacterium | reverse complement strand
ATACTAAATGTTACCCGGCTGTGGCTATAATAAACCCAATTAGAACCGGGTAGTAAAATTGTTAAATTGTAAACGAATACGAGCGAGAAAAACTACCTAACAGCACACGCAAAAACCTCAACCAATAAGCATATTGCCAAACACGGAGTCAACGCTTCACCGGTTTAACTCCTGTTCACCGGTAGAAGCCTAAAAAAATGCCAGGCTGAAAATCAATTGGCAGTAGCTTAAAAACTAATTAAAAAATTACCGGGTTATTTGAAGCTGATACACTTTGGTATAAACACTAATAAAGCAGAGATTTACAATTCAATTATTACCCGGTATCATGAAGCTATCTGTAGTCATTACCCTGTTCAACGAACAACCCAACATTGCTCACTTACTACCTAAAGTGCACGAAGCCCTTCGGGAATATACCTACGAACTAATTCTGGTCGATGACGGCTCTACCGACCGCACCGTGGAACAGATTAAAGCCCGGGCTTACCCGCAGGTTAAGTTACTGGAACTGCGAAAAAACTACGGACAAACCACCGCCATGCAAGCCGGCATTGATGCCGCCCGGGGGGAATACATCGTTACCCTCGACGGCGATTTGCAAAACGATCCATCTGATATTCCTGTCATGTTAAACCGCATGGAAAAGGAAGACTGGGATATTATTTTCGGCATCCGGGCTAACCGGAAAGATTCATTAATCCGCACCCTGCCCAGCAAAATTGCCAACTGGATTATCCGGCGGTCATCGGGCGTAACCATCAGCGATTACGGCTGTACGCTGAAGATTTTCAAATCGCACATTGCCAAAGAACTGGAACTGCGCGGCGAACTGCACCGCTTCATCCCGATACTGGCCCACCTCGGAGGGGCCCGGGTTACCGAAATGCAGGTAAAGCATCACCACCGCCAGTACGGCACATCTAAATACGGCATGGCACGCATCCTGAAGGTGTTCAGTGACCTGCTACTGATGCTATTCTTTCAGAAATACCTAAATAAATCCATGCACCTGTTTGGTACGCTGGGTTTCTTTGCACTGCTCACTGGCGGAGCCATCAATCTTTACCTGCTGGGGTGCAAACTCATGGGGCAGGATATCTGGGGGCGCCCCATCTTACTACTCGGTGCTATACTCTTTATCAGTGGTATCCAGCTCATTATGGCTGGTTTCATCACCGAAATCCTGTCGCGCATCTACTACCGGGGCGAGCACACCACCCCCTACCGCCTGAAATCGGTACAGGAATTCCATCACCCTTCCTCAAAAGCAACCCGTAACGAACCGGTTTAAACCATCCAGCTACATGGAAATGGGAAATCTGCCCCTCGCTTACACGCCGTACAACCGCGCGCAAATTAAATTTCATTGCGGCCTCCGGTAAAGCGCATCCTGGTAATGGTAAGTTTTTTGTTACTTTCGGTCAATTGCTAACTTTACACTTACAACACTACACAATTATTGTCGTCAGTAAGTGTGTGGTCATCGATGACCTGCAAAACAACTGGCTTTTCAGCCGGTATTACTACCGAACCGAAAAAATCAATAAATTTTATTCCCGTTGCTTTAACCCTACAACAGTGTTTTCGTTATTGGCTCTGGTCTGGTAAACAGTAAAAAATGAACACGCAGGAGTTTTTAAACTTAATATTAAAAGATACGGTATCTATTTTTTCTATCATGAACCCGATTTCGGCCGGGGCAATTATGTTGTCGCTGATCAGCGATGCTACCAAAAAGGAAATCAACACCATTGCCTGGAAACACACGCTTACAATTTTTATCGGGTGCTTTGTTGTACTACTTACCGGTGGTTTCATCCTGATGGCCTTCAGCATATCAGTCGATTCCATCCGGGCCATTGGTGGGGTTATTTTACTTCTCATGTCTGTAAAAATGATCCAGGGAGAAGGGCACCAGGGGGTGAACCATAGCCCCAAAGAGCAGCAAAGTGCAATGGAACGCCAGGAAATAGCCGTTATTCCCCTGGCTATTCCAATTTCTCTTGGTCCCGGGTTATTTGCCACGTTAGTTACCATGCAGCCAAATTTCAATGAACCCCTGCCCTACGCGGCCATATTTATTTCAGTGATTATTTCAGTGGCAGCTAATTACCTGGTGATGCGTAATATGCCCCGCATCCGGAAGCTGCTGGGCGTAAACGGTATGAAGGTATTTTCCCGCCTCATGGGGCTTATCGTAGGTGCGCTAAGCTTTCAATTCCTGGTGGCAGGGGTGAAAGGAATGTGGGATTTATACTAAGCCAGATTTATCTTTTTACGAACTGGCCGGGCGGTCTTCTTGAATAAACAGCTCTTTTTCTCTTTCAATAAACTCTTTTACGGTAGTTGGTTTTTTCCCCGTAAGTTTACGGTAGTTAGTTGAAATTTCGGGTTCGTCCTGAATTCGGGGCAGAAAGTGCAGCAGGGTCATAACCAGGGCGAAATTCCCCGGAACTCCTTCTTTCTTCTTTTTGAAAAAAAAGCTAAGCGGGTTCAGGGAGCGGTAATGAACCGGTTTACCAGTTACGGCAGACAGTATTTCGGCTACTTCCCCGAAATGCTTGTTTTCCGATCCGGTAATATCGAAGGCTTTATGCTCCTGTTCCGCAAAATTCAACATCAAACGGGCAGCAGCTTCGCCCACGTTTTGTGCGTCTACCCAGTTGAACACGGCCCGGGCAGCAGGAAGGGTAATGCTGTTTTGGGTTACAATTTCGGCCCTCAGGGAAGTGGTGAGGTTTTGCATGAAGTAACTGGGGCGCACAAAAATGTAACGGAACTGCATCGACTGAATGAGCCGCTCAATTTTATTGTGAGGAATAACTTTGCTTTTATCGGCCCCCTGCACCGATAGAAATACAATTTGTTCTACACCGTTCTTCCGGGCTGATTGTAACAGGGGATGAAAGTACTTTTTTACATCAGACAAGTGGGGTGGGCGAAGCAGGAAAAAAACATCTGTTCCGCGGAAAGCAGTATCGAAGGTCTGCTCATTTTCAAAATCGAAACGGGTAAACGTTAACCGTTCATCATTCGGAAACTGACCGGCTGCTTTTTCCACGTTACGAACCGCGGCAATAACCTGCAGTTCGGTTTCTTCTGAGTTGAGCAATGAATTCACAACTTCCTTCCCAATGTTACCGGTGGCCCCGGTAATCAGCATTTTTTTCATGGGAGTTTTAAATTTAACCCTTCAATAGTTTTATGGCCGATGTATTTACTGAACACCAGCAATTACGATTCTGAAAAACAGGGTAACCATTAACAGGTAAAGGATATAAATTAAAGTAGTGCAAAAAATAATAACTATCCGGTTTCCCCCGAAGAAGTGAGATTTCTCCCATTAGCTTAAAAATGGATAATAAATTTTACAATCGTATCATTTCAACACTTCCCGGAAGTAACGAAGCCAGTTTTGTCCCAGGATTTTTTCTATATCACCGGAGGAATAACCCCGGCGGTCCAGCACCCGGGCTACATTCAGGTAACGCATCGGGCTATCGATTTCCGGAATCCAGGGTGGCCAGCGCACCTGGTAAGCAGGTTTAAACCGGGTAAGACGGGGAACGTACCAGTTTTCGCGGGTGGCACCGTTGGCCTCCAGTCCTTCGATAGCAAAATCGGTTCCCACCCCAACGTGATCAATACCGGCTAAGTTAATAGCATGTTCAAGGTGGTCGACGTGGGTTTCGATCGTGGTTGCTCCCCCCGGATCGGGCCCGATCATGTACCCCAACCCGATAATTCCCATTACGCCCCCCTTGTCGGCCATGGCCCTGATCTGCTCATCGGTTTTAGCCCGCGGATGGTCTTTGTAAAGGGCATTGCACATGGTATGATTAAAACAGGCCCCGGTTTTACTAAAGGCAATGCCGTCGTTGGTGGTTTGGCGGCCACAGTGCGACAGGTCGACGATGATCCCCAGTTCGTTCATTCGCTCCACGGCCGCAATGCCAAAGTCAGATAACCCGGCATTCGTGCGTTCGGTGCACCCGTCGCCCAGTAAGTTTCTTTCGTTGTAAGTTAGTTGAACCCACCGGGTACCGGCATTATAAAGCGTTTCCAGGTTATCGATCGATTTTTCAATCATGGTGGCATTCTGAAAGCCCAGCAGGATAGCGGTCTTATTTTCCTCTTTCGCCCTAATGAAATCTTCCGCTCCCGTAGCGTAAACCAGTCGCTGCTGGTATTCATCGATCCGGTTACGCCATTCGGCCAGCGACTCCAGCGCACTTTCCAGGTTACGAGAGTTCAGCGAAGTAAAAAAACCGGTGTAATTCGATTCATCCAGTGCCTCAAACGATGCCTGGTCCCAACCCCGGGAAATAATTAACCCGTCGATAACGATAGCGTTCCGGTACAGCGCTTCAATATCGTTCTCTTCAGGGTTGGGGTTATCACTATTGCTGAGTGATGACACGGCTTGTATCGTTTGCCCGGGTAATAGCACACCGAGCGATAAAGCTTTAACCAGGCTTCTGCGGGTCAGGATCATGAAATGGCGGGTTATGATTCTACTGGATCAACTGAATTTACCCCACCAATATAGCAAATCCTTTCTAAATCCTGTTTTCTCGTAAACTTACAAATAATCGTATAAACGACCGGGCAGGCGTTACTGGTCCGTGAAATTGAAAGTAAGCTGCCGTTCGGTTATTTGAGGCTTTACTAATTTTTTCAGGTGTTCCGGATAACCCAGTTCCCAGGGGGAAGGGCCAACATACGTGGAGTACTTCCCGGAAATTGTTATGGTTCCTTTAGTAGATATTTCTACAACCGTAAAAAGCGGGTCGCGGTATGGAGCGGTATACTTAATCCATTTAAACTGCTTGTCTACTGCCTCGCTGTAACGAAGGTGTTCATATTCTTCACCCAGCCATTTATACGACATAGAATTAATGGTAATGTACCAGATACCCTGAATATTTTCTACCTCATCGTGATGGGTATGACCATTAAAACAGGCAATAACTTTAGTTTCGGGTTGCTGTTCGTTATGGGCTTCAAAAATGGCACGGATTTCCTGATTATTTTCAAGCGAATACCTTTCGCCGGGAATGCCCGGATCGGTGCCTATACCCTGGTGAGAAAAAATAACCACCGGCTGTTCAGCAGTTTTTAACTGCTCTTTCAGCCACTGTATTTGCGAGGTGCCTACAAAAGTGCGGTACCCTTTTTGATCAGGAAACTGCTTGTCGTTACCGTCGAGAACAATAAACCGAAACCCGTTTTCCGTAAATGAGTAGTACGAGTTTGTCATTTTTCGGTAGGCTAATGCATCGGTCAGCGAGGTGCCCCCATCCATTTCATGATTGCCAATTACGTGGTACCGGGGCCCCGGAAACGAATTCCATCGTTCAAGGTACGGGGCATATTTTTCTTCGGGAATTACAAAATCGCCCAATTCAATAATAAAGTCCGGATTAGCTACTTTCATGCTATCAATAAAAGCACCAATCCGGTATTCAGCATCGTGCATGGTAGGCAAATGCACATCTGCACACATGCCGATGCGCACCACGTTATTTTTTGGCCCGGAATGGCACGATAAACATGTTAACAGAACAAACCAGTAAGTACATAGGTTAGCCAGTTTTGCCATCAGTGATTTTTTTACAGTATAACATGATCGTTACCAGGCCTGATAAGTTAAACGGCCGGCACGGAAACTATTCTTTTTGCTCCGGCGTAACAGGCACGCGGTTAACAAGTAAATTAGGTTGCCCGGCTTGTTTCTGAAGTTCGAATGCGTCGTAGAGCTTCCCCGTGGCTGTGAACGCCTGGTAATGCAGTTGCTCATCTTCTATACTAATAATTTGGAAGAGTTGAGTATTCTTAGCTTTTCTTTCCATCCAGGAATCATCCGACAGATCGTACATTTTAGGCCCCGAAACCGATACCACGTACACGGTACCTGAATTTTCCGCTACCACCTGCGCACCGGAAGATATGTTTTTCGCTCTTCCTCGTCCGTAGGCATGGTCATGGCCCTGCAGCACCATATCAACTTTATGCCGGTCCAGGATTGGCTTAAAATATTTACGAAGCTCCGGATTATCGCGACGGGGGTTCGTAGAATAAAAAGGATAATGTAACGTAATTACCGTCCATTTTCGGGGGTCGTGCGTCAGCACCGAGTCGAGCCATTGAGCCTGGGCATCGCGAAAAAGTTCCGATTCATCAATCTGCTCGGCGTCGAGCGAAATTAACTTTAGGTTAGGATAATTAACCTGGTAGCACGTTTCATCCAGTCCTTTCGGGCCGTTCGCAGGAAGTGTAAACTGCGGCCTCCACTGGGGAGAAAGCTGCACCCCTTTACCGTATTCGTGGTTTCCGGGGGTCATTATACTCGGCACAGAAGCATGAATAAAGTTGCCCGCATCGAACCATTCGCTCCACTCCACATCACGGTTATGCCGGTTAATCAGGTCGCCAGCATGTAACATGAAGTCGATATCGGGCAGGGTTTTATAAGCTTCCCTGATCACCCTTGACCACATCGATTTCACATCATTCTGGGCGTCGCCAAAATAAAGGAAAACCAGTTTTTCATCGGCAGACGGCATTTTAAATTGAAACCACTCGCTCCACCGGTCGGCTCCGTCGCCCACCCGGTAAACGTACTTTTTACCCGGTTCCAACTCGTTTAGCACAGCCGAATGAAAATGTGCCGTTACTGCCGGATCTTCAGGTGGGTCGACCCGAAGTGCCTCAGTCTGTGCCAATTGTTCCCGGCTTTCCCCGGTAAATAACGGGCCATCGGTTGCTTCTGCCACCTGCACCACTGCGCGGGTAATGGTAGTATCGGTGCGCCAGTTAACCGCAACCGATTGAAGAGGGTTTTCAGTGAGGTTAAGAATAATTCTATCGGGAAATGCCGTAGGAAATAGTAATTCAGCGTCCAGTCCCATGCGGAAAGCCTGATCGTAATCGGGTTTCGTTGATGAAGCAGGGGAATCAGGCTGGTTACAATAAGTCAGGGCAAGAGCGGTAATTAAAAAAGTAGTTATGATAATCGGTTTAAACATAGGGTATGTACTTACAATAAAGTAAATGATTTTCTAACGCGAAGTTGTTAACCAATGCAGGCCTGGGTAATAAAATTATATTACGGAATGATACTTTCTCTGATTTTTGTGAGTAAAATAGCGAAAAGCAGGAATGAAAATAATTTTCATTCCTGCCTCGAGCGAATAAATCGTGCAATTTACCAGGGTTTACCCGTGCCTTGCAATACCCATGGTTTAGACCAGGGACTGTCGGCACCCAGGGTAGAAGAATATGGAGTAATTTCCAGTCGTTCTATAGCCAAAGATGCGTTGGCCGCGTTGTTATTACGCTCGTCGTTTCCGTAAGGAAAACGTATGGCTACCACCGGCTGGCTGGAAGCCGGTCCGGCCTGAAGTACGGGTAGCCCGGTACGGCGGAAATCCATCCAGGCTTCGGTGGCGGCAGTCCAGCTGGCCACCCATTTTTGGGTCATTAACTGGGTTAAGCTTCCGTTAAAAGCTATTCCGGGTTGAGCAATGAAGTTATCATAAGCATCAGTTTGCCCCCAGGTTTGCAGCGATTGCCTGATGGCCTCATTGTAATGCACTTCAGCACTTCCTACATTCCATCCTTTTAGTGCAGCTTCGGCCAGAATAAAGCCTACTTCAGCCGAGGAAATCAGCCGGGCCTGTAAAATATCACCGGCTGTTCCTGAGGTTGCGTATACCGGGGCGAGCAACGAAACATGCTGGTTATTGGTACCCTGCCCGGGATCGGGATTCCCATTGTACGATTCCGGGGTTAATAGCCCGGGTTTTAGCCCCACGTATGTTCCCGTGTCAACATCAAAAGACACCAGGTTGGGATTAAAGCGGCGGGTAAAATCAATGTTTTCTCTTGCTTTGAATTCAAGATAGCGATAGCTCACCGCTCCATCTTCTACTGGTTCTCCATTTGTTCTTAGTACACTGTCAGTTTCCGCATCCAGGGCAGGATCGGGTATCCATTTCACGGCTACCGGATCGAACCACACACCCAGCCGGGGGTCCTGCGTGGTAACCAACTGATCAATTAGCGTTTCACAAGCCTGGTAACGGGTGAAGTCATTTTCATCGGTATACTGAGAAGGCCATACGTCGTTAGCTCCACCGGTATAATCCAGGGTTGCATCCTGGTCGGCCGACTGAAAGTAAATGCCGCTGCGGTAAATGGCTTCAATACCCTGCCGGGCAATTTGTGGTTTCTTTTCAGAAATACGGAGGTAATAGCGCAGTAAAAGCGAATGGGCAAAACGCTGCCATTGCAATACATCGCCGTTGAAATAAAGGTCAGCCGCTTCCGCCACTCCATCGGCATTGGCCGAGGCGAAAATATCTGCTGCCTGGTTCAAATCGGCAATTATTCCATCGTAAATTACCTCCTGGCTATCGAACGGCGGAAACTCAAATTCTTTACCGCCCTGGTTACCTTTCACGGCCCGGGTGTAGGGTGCATCGCCCCACAAGTCGGTGATGTTTCCAAAAATAAAGCTTTTCATTGTAAGGGCTACTCCTTTAAAAAAGTCCAGGTCCAGATCATCAGCCCGCTTCTCGAGTAATGCGTTGGTTCGCAAAATGGCATACCAGT
Source organism: uncultured Roseivirgaceae bacterium (assembly GCA_964542855.1). Classification (GTDB taxonomy): domain Bacteria; phylum Bacteroidota; class Bacteroidia; order Cytophagales; family Cyclobacteriaceae; genus CAZIWJ01. The sequence goes on along the minus strand of CAZIWJ010000022.1, from coordinate 16,683 downwards.
TCGACCAGTCAACGGCCTCGAATTTATACTCATTGTGGGCACGGCCGAAACCATTTTTCTGGGTATGCTGAACCACGCCGGCAGCATTCCCGAAACCCAGGTTCAGGTACTGCTGAGCAGCCGGGGCCAACACGGCCGGCATAAGTAAATTAGGATTAACCTCAGCAGGTTCTATCCCGTTAGGGTTGGTGTTTATTTCACTGAGTTCATCGGTACAGGCTGTTGCCAGTACCAGGCTCAGCGCCAGGACAACTGATTTTTTAATTTTCATCATGTTTTTCATACTGAATTGAATTACAGGCTTGTGTTCTTAAAAATTAGCGTTCAGTTTAAAACCAAAAGGAATGCTCCAGGGCATTACATTCTGCCGCTCTATACCCTGACGAAACTGGCTGCCGGTGTCACCCTGCGCTCTTCCGTGGGCCTCGAAAGCTCTTTCAGGATCTATGCCGATGTCGGCGGATGTCCAAAGGATTACGTTGCGGGTATAAACGGCCAGTGAAGCGTTTTTAACAATACCCAGGTCGGGTAAGCGATAAGCCAGCGATAACTCTCTCATTTTAATGAATGAAGCATCGAAAGTAACCTGTTCGTTAAATCGCCAGGGGTACGTGTCGGTAATGGGGTAAAAGTTTGTATTTGTTCCTCCCAGGTGCTCTACGTACTCGTCGTCGCTGGAATCGTTTGGCGTATCGGCACCAGCCGTTTGAATAACTCCAGGTATAAAAGCACCGTCTGTCCCCTGGGCATCGATGGGAAATCCTCCGGTTGCTGCTTCGTGCCCTCCAACCCGGGGATAATTGCCCGCCTGTGGAATAATGTACCGTTCAGGATCAGACTTGAGCAAAGATACCAGTTCATCGGGTGAATAAAGCCCCCCCGGAATCAGGTTATCCAGTTGTCGTTGAGATCGCCAGTCGGATTCTCCGTACCGATAGGTGAACGACATAAATTCTCCGCCCTGGCGCCAATCGAAGCTTACGTTTAAGGTAAACCGCTTGTAACTCAGTGAAGATTGCAATCCCATGATAAAGTCTGGATTGAAATTGCCCACTTTACGCATATTTTCGCGGCCGGAAAGTACAATCCAGGACCCATTTTCATTGAGTACCGGCCAGCGATAGTACGGTGAGCTTTCGTCTTCTACGTAGGCATACCCTGCACTGTACATGTCGCCAACTTCTTCACCAACATTGGTTAATGCCCCGGCCCGGTTTTCGCCCCACAACGTAATAAAATCCAGGTTATCGGTTAATTCTTCCAGGCTGGTTTTGTTCGTACTCCAGTTGAAATCGATGTTCCAGGAAACCTTATCGTCTAGAATTGGCGTGGCTCCCAGGGTAAATTCCCAGCCCTTACTACGTATTAGCCCTGCATTAATGAACTTTCCGGTGTAGCCCGAAGATTGGGGTAAGTTAGCCGGCAAGATCTGGTTTTCATTTTCAATGTTGTAGTAAGTACCGCTAAAGCGAATGCGATTGTTATACAAATTGACGTCAATTCCCCCTTCTATCGAAGTAGACAACTCGGGAACCAAATTTGCGTTCAGCAAACTTTCCGGTACCTCAGCGGTAGTAACCTCGTTATAATTACCAGGATTAAGCGTCGGTTCCAGTCGATAAGGTTCCGTATCGTTACCCACCTGTGCCCAACCAGCTCTTACTTTTAACAAACTTACTTCCTGGGGCAGGTTAAAGGTATAATTGGCAAGCCAGCTTAAAGAGGCCGAAGGATAAAAATACGATCGGCTATTAGCCGGTAAAGTACTTGACCAGTCGTTTCTTCCCGTTACATTCAAATACAGCTGGTCTTTAAAACCCACAGATGCCAGGGCGTATAAGCTGTAAATTGCCTTTTCGCGAACATTACTACTCACGTTGATATTATTTAGCGGAATGTTGGAAACGTTAAATACACCGGGAACAACCAACCCACTGTTGCGATTTGAACCAGAACCGATGCTGGAGCTGGATAAATCGCGGCGCATGATATTTCCTCCAAGTGAAATGTTAAAATCCAGCAAACCAACGCTTTCCTTATAATCCGCTAAAAAATCGGCGTTGTACTCCTGTCGATTAATATCGGTAAGGTAATATCCTCCTTTAAGCCCCCGGCTGTAGCTAAAAGGGATCCTGGTTTCCCGGCTTTCATTTACCCGATCTAGTGAGTATCGTGCCGTTAAAGATAATTGCTTGGTAAATTCATAGGTTAGCGACAGGTTTCCGTATACCCGATCCCTGGTAAAAGCATTATTAATTCCGTAAGCAATAAAATAAGGGTTATCACCGGCGTCGGTACGTAATTGCTGAACATCTTTTTGCCCGTTTTCCCAGTAATCGCGCATTTGATTATAATCAACGTAAGGCGTTTCATATACGGCCTGCAGCGGATTGGCTCTGCGATTTCCCGTGCTGGGTCGATCGTTAGATTGGGTGCGCCCAACGGTTACGTTCGACTTAAACGTGAGCTTATCTAACACATTGTAATCAATTGCAGTACTCAATGTATTGCGATAAAGGTCTGAATTGGGAATCATGCCCTGGTGAAGCATGTTGGCGTACGATGCTCGAAAGCTTCCGTTATCACTCCCACCGCTAACAGACAGGTTATTGTTTGAAGTAATGCCGGTTTGCAAAAAATCCTTCATCGCATTGGGGAAAGACTTTAACTCAGTTGGAACAGGATTTCCATTTTCGTCGACAGGGCTATTCCACTGCACAGCTTCGTTCCCCTGATCCAGATTAGGACCTGCCCAATAAGCAGAACTTTCGTTGAAAGCACCGTGGCGCTCTCCATTGGCGTAGCGGTAGTGGAAGTCTAACAGGCGTGTGGGTCGTTCAAATACGTTGGAAGTAGAGAACGACACGCCAACATCCTGGTTTCTACTGCCTGATTTGGTTGTAATGAGAATTACGCCATTTCCTGCCCGGGTGCCGTAAAGCGCTGCTGCACTCGGACCTTTAAGAACATTAATGCTTGCTATATTGTCGGGGTTAATATCAGAAATAGCATTCCCGTAGTCTACCTGGTTTCCACTTCCATTTTCAGAGATATTATTCAGGCTGTTGGTCATGGGCACCCCATCAACCACGAAAAGTGGCTGGTTATCAGTAGTGAGGGAAGTAGCCCCACGAATAATTACGTTCAGTGAAGAGCCCGGACCACTGGTTTGGTTGATGGTAACACCAGGCACCCGGGCAGCCAGAGAATTAATAGCATTTTCCTGCGATACCTGCCTAATCTCTTCGCCTTCAACGTTGGCAACATCATAACCTAACGAACGTTCTTCGCGCTTAATACCCAGGGCGGTAACCACTACCTCATTCATGGAAGAATTATCGGGAGCCAGTGAAACGTTGAATACAGATTGATTACCAATTGGTATTTCCTGAGGGGTGTATCCAACGTAAGAAACCAGCAACGCCTGAGCGCTATCCGGAACGGCGAAAGAAAAACTGCCATCGATTGCGGTTACTGTACCAATAGTGGTTCCTTTCACCAAAACAGTGGCACCGACCAGCGGATTATTTTTTTCAGCATCTAAAACCCGGCCTTTCAGGGTTTTGTCGTACACTTCTACCTCAACCGGCTTGCTTTTGTTGCCAACGCGCTGTGCTGAAACAGTGATCACTTCGTTTACCTGGCGAAACGTTACCCTGGCCTGCTTACTTACCGAAGCCAGTACACTGCCGAGGTTTTGTTCGTTAACGGTTATCTTAGTTTGGTTACTTAACAGTTTTTGATCGTAGAAGAAGCGAAATTCAGTCCGCGATTCTATTTCTTCAAAAACTGTAATCATTTTAACGTCGGTAAGCGATAAATTAAAAGGTACCTTAAATACGCTGCGCGCCTGACCTTGGGTATCGGCTGCAAAAGTTACGTGACACATCAGCGTAATAATTAGTAACTGAACTGTACCTAGTTCAATGAAATTTGTGAAACGGTAAAATTTTTTGAGGTTCATGGGAGTTTTTGTTCGTTTCCAAAGCCTGAAAGTATTCTAATACTTACCTTTGGAATAGTTTGACTTTGTTCAAATGGATATACCGGAGTTTTCAGTTGCGACCAAACGACCTGGAACTCCGGGTTTTTTTGCATTATTTCATCATAGGCATGCTATCTTTATTGGTGATCGAATGATATTAAAACAGTGTCTTTCTGCATTTGAAATGTAAATCCTTTAGCGTTGCTGATGGTATTTAAAAGAAGTTCCAGGCTCATGTCTTTGAACTCACCGGTTACTTCCCATTCCTCTTCAGGAGAATTTTCAAATACAAATTCAACCCCGTACCAGCGGGCCAGCTGATTAAATACCTGTTCATGAGAAGCTGCGGAAAAATAGATTATTCCATCTTTCCAGGCGATAAGCTTTTCTTTGTTGAAAGGGGCTATCGTAAAACGCCCGCTTTCCCTGGAATAATTGGCACATTGCCCGGGGGCCAGGTAAAAAGCTTTTGATTGACCTTCTGATTCAGAAGCGAGCGATTTCACCTGCACCTTCCCCGATACCAACGCAACTGAAATGTGTGCAGAATCTCGCGCATTCACATTGAATGCGGTTCCCAGTACGGAAGTTTGTATGTTTCCCGAATTAACAATAAAAGGCTTATCATTATTTTCCCGAACCGAAAAATAAGCTTCGCCAGTTAGTTGAATTTCTCTGCGTTCTTCCGAAAATACTTCAGGATAAGTAATAGAACTTTCTGCGTTCAATCGAACCGTAGAACCATCACTGAGTGTAACCGTTAATTTTTGCCCGGAAGCTGTTGATTTCATCACGAGCCGACCCGACGGTAAAGGTTGAAGAAAATAAACCGTGGTAGCTATTCCGGCCAGCAGTATTAAAATAGTAAACAGGACTGTACCGTAAGAAATTGACTTATTTTTCGTTGGCTTTTCTTGTGAGTTAATAGCCCTCCTTACCTTTTTACGTAAGCTTTTTTCCAGCTTAATTTCATCTATCCCGTGCATAACAAACCATTCTTTCTCCTGAGCGTGAGTATCAAAGAGCTCGTTAAGCAGTTTTTCTTCCTTTTCAGTACTTTTCCCACGCAAATACCGGTTAATAAGGGCATTAAATTCTTTTTCATTCATCGGATACCATTCCCTTTTCATGAGAGTGTTCCGTGAACGGCAGTAAACCCTAGTAGCCAGGTAGAAAAATACCCATATTTAATATTTACATCATATTGGTAAAATTCAGGTAATACTGGTATAGCAACAAACCGAATTAAATTATTATTCTTTAAGAATATCTACGGCTTACATTTAAGCGATTAACCATAAAATTGCTAAAGTGGTATACTCCGTAATGTGAGCACGAATATGCTTGAGGGCACAGGAAATATGGTATTCAACTGTTTTAGAAGAAATCTGTAATTGGTTTGCTATCTCCCGGTGCGTGAAACAATCTACGCGACTCAACTTATACACCTCGGCTGTTTTAACGGGCATGGTTTTTAAACTGGCTTCGTATAATTCCTTTAGTTCCTGGAAATCGATTTGATCTTCTGTTTCATGGGCAAAAGCCAGGTTATTAATTTTATCCAGCAAACTGGTAGTGGGTTTCTTATCCCTAAAATATTTGAATGATTGAAGTTTTGCCGATTTAAATAAATAAGCAGTAATATCTGGCGTTTGAATCTCTGCTCTGCGCAACCAAATGTCTGCAAACAACTCCTGAATAATGTCTTCGGCCGCTTGCTGATTTGATATGAAAGCCAGAACAGTGCGGAAAAGGTTTTTCCAGTGCCGCTTGAAAAAAACATCAAAAGCGGATTCATTCCCACTTTTAATTAAATGGAATAATTGATCATCGGAATAGCTGTGTAGCATGTTGGTCATTTTACTACCGATTTAGTCAGGAGAAAAGGTAAATTTATTGAACCTGGCTTCGGATTTGAGACATTGCAAAGAATTGGTAATTTAATTGCCTGCCAGGGCAGGAGTGCGTACGGTAACCAGCAAATTTCCACAAGTAGCTGGCCCCATAATATCATTAAATAAGATTTTTGATCAACCATTGCTTAATTACTGTAAACTTATTTACCAATCGTTATGAGTAATTCTTCATCGAAATACTCCCTCAATTTCATAACATAAATTGAGATTAGTAAGCTTACGGTGTTTAAGAAATTATTACCAAATTCAGGGAGGAATACCAACCTCTATCTTATACCAGCTACTCGTTTATTAAGTAGAGCAAGAACTATTTCCTTGCCCCGGTTTGTGCCGACATAAAAGAAGCCCTTAACAAGAACTAAAAGGATTATGGCAGTGGGCTATTCCATTTAAAATGTAAGCTGTGCTCTTATGATAGCGTTTACGATATAAAGTAATAGGGATAACGGAATGAAGTATGGCAAGACTTTATTTTCTGGTACACTTTAACAATTGTTCCGTTTACATCGGCGTAACGCTTACTCATCGAGTCGAGGTCCAGTTAGTATAATTATATTTTACCGTATTATGAGCCTGGAATTAATTCCAGCTTCGCAAATTGTCTTATAGATAGCCACATTACACCGCCAATCATCCTCCCCCATCAAATTGAGAGGAAAACCAGTTTCTAAATGTTTGCGAGGTGAATATCCCCTCCCCGTTGTGGCCAATGCCGTCTACTTCCACTACCTTATGATTGGCGTCGGGATAGGCTTCCTGTAGGAAAGTAAACAAATTAATACCTCGTCGAAAACGGGTAGATCCCAGTATTGTGGCCGAACAATCGTCGGTGTTCAGGGTCGGATCGGGCTGGTTTCCGTTTCCCAGCAGGTAGGTAATGTTCCGGGACAGGAATTGTTCGTTAATGGTTTTTTGCCCCTGTTGGCTTACGTAACCGGGAGTAATGGAATAACCCAGCGGCCAGAAATTATACCCGTTGCAATCGGTTGGGTTGTAAAGGGTTCCATTGTTCTCCCGCACCCTTCGGCCGTCCGGGTAATAATAATACTGGCTGTTAGAAGGCAGGTACTGCCAGTCCCACCCTGGATTTTCTTTTTCTGCCACGTTAGCAGCGGCATAAACGTGAGTAAACAGTCCTCCCGAGGAATGCCCTGTAATCAGTACCCTTTTCAGGTTGGGAAACCGGCTGGTGTTGGCCAGTGGTTCCAGCAACTGGTCGATAACGGCAAAAGAGCTGATACTGGCTTCGTTCAACGAGTTGGCCCCGTCGCGCCATCCGGTTGCTGGCCAAAAGAAGTCACCGGGTTCGGCTTCATTTTCCACGATAAATTGCGGGGCAATAACCAGCGTACGGGTACCCGCCCCTTCCCCGGTAATGCTGCTGTTGATCCAGCTGAAATACTCCCCGGCGTTCCGGTTAATGCCGTGCACCACCACCACCACCTGTTCCAGTTGCTCCCAGTTAGCGTTGGAGTCGTCGTACACCGGGAACGAACGGTAAAACCCGAAAGTAGCCGGTTGGTTATCACTACTGGTAAGGGTAAGTTCCTGAAAACAGTTGCCCGAGGCAGAGGTACAGGCTTGTATCACCGTGCTATTTTCGCCAGTTGAAAACTGAACCGAGAACGATTCATCCAGTACCCCGCCATTTACTCCAATTTCGGCGGCGTCGAGCGAAAGTTCGTAGTTATTCCCCGCTTCCAGTTCCGGTTGCACGGTTACTCGTGACGCAGCGTTGGCCAGTGTAGTTTCGTAGTTTACGGCAGACCCGTTCCGGGTAATCTGGAAATTATCGTTAAACCGGTCTGGGTTAATTCCTCCAGAAAAGGTAAAAGTAAAAGAGGCGTCTAATGACACCTCTTCTACCTGGTCGCCGGATGATACCGGATTACCGCTGAGGGAAGCCGACAATAACCGGACTTCCCCCACGGGATCTTTGTCTTCTGAGCAGGCCAGAAATACAACACTAATCATAACTAATAAGCACTTATTTACAGAAGGCATAAGGACAAGGTGAAGTAGCGTTTGTTTCTGCACCAAAGGCGCAATCAGCCCCTCCGTAGGTGAAGGTATCTCCAAATTCCTTGTAAGCCCATGATCCGGTGTACTCCCAGAACAGGCCGGTACCGTCGTCCTGCACATTTCCGTAGGTTTCAATGACTACCATGTTCTCGTAGAGTTCTACTCCGTCGTCGCCGTTAAAGTTAATACCGGGGTCTTCCAGCAGCACGTCGAACTGATCGATACAGCCGCCCAGGTAATCGCCGATGGTGTTTACATCATCGTCGCGAATCACCAGGATATGATCACCTTCTTCAACTGAAACAGCAGCAAGGTTAAATTCCAGTCCGTCGCTTCCCCCGCCATTGTTAGAAATGCCTACACCATAAATGCTAAGATCTTCCACGTCGGCATTTGCCCGTAGGTGAATGGCCCGCTCACGATCGGTATCGGTACCGGGCCCTACCTCGAAGCTCATAACTCCCTGAAGCTGAATATCGGGTGCACACAACGGATAGGTACAATCGGAATCCTGGGTACTGGTTGAACCAGCCGCACAATCCAGGCCGCCGAACACATATTCTCCTCCTAGCTTGTACGCCCATGAACCGCTGTATTCAAAACGGGTACCGGTGCCATCAATATTAACGTCGCCGTAGGTTTCAATAACCGTAGTGGCGCTGTATAATTCAATAGCATCATCGCCGTTCTGGTTCATGGCATCGGTTTGGATTACAATTTCAATGTTGTTCAGGCAATTCCCAAAATAGCCACCTAACGTATTGGGTTCACGGGCCAGCAGGATATCATCACCGGCACTGGCCGACTGCTCGGGCAGCCTGAATTCAATGCTATCGCTTCCGCCCCCGTTATTGGCTACGCCAATGGCGTATACACTCAGGTCGGGAATATCTTCGGTTGCCTTCAGGTGAACGGCTTTACCCCCGTTGTTTCCGGATCCGTCCCACAGCAGGGCCAGCACTCCTTTAATTTCCAGTCCGAGGGCCAGGTCGTTATCGAGCAGCGCCAGGTTAACTGCCTGTTCGCCATCTTCTACCCCGTTGGTTACCTCTGTAATGGAAACCTCGATGGCTTCTTCACCATCAACCACTTCGTCGTCGATGGTGTTAATGGCAATAGAATCGGCTGTTTGGCCAACCGGTATAGTAACACTCTGGAAATCTACGGTATAGTCGTCGCCCTGCGTAGCCGCCCCGTTGAAGGCCAGGTTTACGGTTACTTCTTCGGTGGTAGCGTTGTTCAGTGAAACAATAAGCTGCGCCGTTTCGCCTTCTGTAACCGATTCCGGGTTCAGGGAAAGAGACACGTTCGGCGGAACGAAAGCCGCTGTAGTGAATGATAACTCAAACGCAGAAGATAAGGCTTCTCCCCCGGAGCCATAGCTTCCTTCCGGCAGGCTAAGGGTATAATTGGTTTCGTAATCCAGCGGATTGAAATTCATAGTTAGAATTGAACCGGTTTCATCGTAAGAAGTACTGAAACTGCCGTTATTACTCAGGGCAAGGGAACTTTCCAGTGCGTCCTGGTTCACCGGATGAGAAAAGGTAACTTCCAGGTTTAACCCGAATGCAGCAACGTTATTGCCGCTGCCGCTAATGTTATCATCTTCGTTGGTCGTTACTTTCAATACCCGAAAGTTTTCCGAACTGAACGACTGGTTATCGGGTACCTCATCTTCCTCACAGGCCGTGAATACAGTAGCGAGTAGAAGCAGGATACTGAAAAAGGATATAGTAATGGTGTTTCTGTAATGTATCATACCAGTTATTGAATTTGGATCTTAAATACTGCGGGAAACTCGTAAGGGTTTATATTCCACAGGTAGGGCAAAAAGGTGTAGGTAATCAGGGCAATAAGTATTATAGAAATCAGGTTCATGAAAATTCCTGTCCGAATCATATCAGGGATTCTCAAATGCCCGGAGCCAAACACTACTGCGTTAGGTGGTGTAGCTACCGGTAACATAAAAGCGCAGGAAGCAGCAATAGTTACCGGAACCAGAATCATATAAGGGTGCAGGTTAAACGACAAGGCCATTGGAGCCAGTACCGGCAGTAACATGGCAGTAGTAGCCAGGTTGGAAGTAACCTCAGTAAGGAAATTCACCATAGCAACCAGCACCAGGATCAGGACCAGCATCGACAGGCCGTCGAGTTGGGTCATCTGTTCGGCAATCCAGTCGGCCAGGCCGGTTGTGGTAAATCCTTTGGCCAGGGCCATGCCACCGCCAAACAGGATAATGATTCCCCAGGGCAATTGCTTGGCTTCTTCCCAGTTAATGATTTTCCGGTTTTCTTTTTTGCTGGGAATAACGAATAGCGTAACCCCGGCTGCCATTGCAATAATAGTATCGTCGATGGCCGGGATAATTTTTTCCAGTAGCGACCGGAACATCCAGCAGGCACCGGTAAGGGCAAAAACAGCCAGTACCGCCTTTTCTTCGTAAGAAATTTTTCCCAGTGACCTGTACATTTTTTTAATTTCACTGTGGCCCCCGGGAAACTCTGCATTCTTTAGTTTAAACGCATAGCGGGTAATGTAAACCCAGCATATGGATAGCAAAATGATAGAAACCGGCAAGCCAATCAGCGTCCATTTAAAAAAGCTGATCTGCACCTCGTATAACTCTTCCAAAATGCCGGCCAGTACCAGGTTGGGTGGCGTTCCAATAAGCGTGGCCAATCCACCGAGGGAAGCGCTGTAAGCAATGGCCAGCATCAGGGCTTTTCCAAAAGTATTACCTCCCATTTCAGTGTTCTTCTGGAACTGGGTAACGATTGCCATACCAATGGGCAGCATCATAACGGTTGTTGCCGTGTTGGAAATCCACATAGAAAGAAAAGCCGTGGCCAGCATAAAGCCCAGGATTATCCTGGGCACTCGGGAACCCACCAAGTTAATAATACTCAGCGCGATGCGCCGGTGCAGGCCCCACCGTTCAATGGCAATGGCTATAATAAACCCCCCGATGTACAGGAAAATATAACGGTGGCCGAATGAAGCCGTGGTGGTACTTAAGTCCATGGCGCCGGTAAGCGGAAACAGCACAATGGGCAACAGGGCTGTTACGGCAATGGGCACGGCTTCCGATACCCACCAGATGGCAATCCAGATTGTAGCCGCCAGTACGTGAAAAGCCTCGATGCTCATAGTGGCCGGTTTACCAATTATTTCCAGGAGGATAAAAACCAGCGGGCCCAGGATAAGCGCAAATGTATTAGCTTTACGGCTACTCATACTCCACCTCCTTCACCATGTTATCGGCGGCCTGCTGCAGGAACTGCGCGTCACCTTCACTTAAAATATGCAGGTACAGCTTTTCACCATTCCGGTCGGTCGTGGTAATCCGTTCGGGCAGTTCACTGGCCGCATTGCCGGTAAGCGCACGGTAAAACACGCAGGCAATCAGGTAAGTGCCGATGGATGAAGGATGGCTCCCGTCGGGATCGTATAGCTTCAGGTCCGGACGCAGGTTGCGCACCTGTTCCCAAACTGCTCCCACCGCAACAACCGGCACCCCGGCACGCTTTCCCAACTCCTCGTAACCTTTAGTCACCTGGTCCTGCATCAGCGGATTAAACTCCCTTGCCCAGGTGAGATAAAGCATGGGTGCTGCCCCGTTTTCCCGCACCAGGTTAATAAATTTGTTTCCATATTCGGTAAAGGCTTCCGCACTGCGAATAGTACTGAGGCTGTGGTTCTGGAGAATCACGATATCCCAGTTGCCTTCCTCTATTCTTTTGCGCGATTCCAGGTTTTTTTCACCGCGCCAGTGTTCCTGCCAGTTGGCTCCTCCGGCCGTTGATTGCCGGGCAATTAACGGAAAGCCGGCTTCAGCTGCCATGGCTTCAACGGTTTGCGGCAGGTTCCAGAAATAGGTGTAACTGTTATCCATAAACAATACGCGTAAGGTGTCGTCGGCTGTCGGCTGGTTCGTAAACCAACCGGAAACCAGGCGGGATTGAATACCCGGGGAATACTCTGCCCTGGCGGGGTTTACCGCCAGCAGTAGCAATAAGCAAAAACATCCTGAGAAGAATCGGATCATAATTTTCTATTGGTTAATCGGCGTTTTGTCGAATAACCCGGGAATTGGCGAAGGAATATTACTGTTTCGGTTAATCTCAGTATTCGGGTACAGAAACCGCTCCGGTAACTGGTTACCGGTATTGGGCTGTACCTGTACCCTTACAGCCGATTCCTCCAGTGTTCGCCGGGTGTCGTTAAACACCTCAATTTGACTGAATAGTGTAATATACCGTTCCTCGAGGATTTCTCTTAACAAGGAATTATCTCTTGCAATATTATCAGCATTTTCAATACCGCCGTTCTCAAAATCAACCGTTTCGTAAGCCTCGTACTGCAGGTTGGCCGAATCAGGATTAGCCAGGTATCCCCCGTTATTCATGAATTCACGAAAATCGTTCAGGTGGCCCAGGCCGGTGTCGAAGCCCTGGCTTCTTGCACCGGCTTCAGCCAGGATCAGCAGGTTTTCCATGTAAGTTACCATCGGGGCTGAGGTGGTTTGTCCACCAAAGCCGTCGTCAGACTGGTTGGGCTGAAAACCAACATCGTTGAACTCGAACAGGAAGTTATAGCGGGCCGCTTCGTTGGTTTTAGCGTTGCCCCGGTAATTTTCTGCAATCGGGTTATCGGTTTGCGGGTTCACCAGGCTAACGATAAAATCAGAAACCACCAGGTCAGGGCCCCGGGTTCCATTGGCAAAGAACTGCCAGTTCAGGTTTGAAGCCGTTAAAGCATCGGTATGGGGAGAGTACAACGAATTTTCAAAACTGCTGATGCCATTCTGGGCCGCGCTGTAAGCTTCCCCGTACTGTTCGGTGTGCATAAAAAAGCGGGCTTTCAGGGTCCAGGCCACTTCAAGCCAGGGCGCGGAGTTACCGTTGAAGTAAATATCAGCCCCGTTGGCCGGGCGGCCCGTTCCGCTTTGCAGGTTACCGATAGCTTCATCGAGCAGGGTTTGCATTTTATCGTAAACCTGGGCCTGCGGTTCAAAAGCCGGGTTGTCAGCAGCCGGATCTACCAGGTCGTCGACCGGTAAGTCACCGTACAGTGAAGCCGCTGTTCCTAAAGAAAGCGCTTGCAGCACCTGGGCAATACCAATGGTAGTGCCTTCAATACCCTCCTCCCGGGCCAGCCGTTCTACTTCTACTGCATTCCGGTAGCTATTAATAAATACATCGTCCCAGAGGTCGTCGAAGTCATCCGTGGTCAGGGTATATTCCGTAAACCCTTCGTGCTGGCGGTCGATCCCGGTATGTGTACCGGCAAAGATTCCGGCCCGACGGGTATTTTCCCCGGTATGCAGGATAATCTGACCAACTTCAGCCGTAACCAGTACATTTTCGTAACCTGTGGTCGTAAAGTTGTTCGGGTTAACATTAATATCGCCATCTCCATTTACCAGTTCCTCGCAGCTCAGGCAAATTGAACACAGCAGAAAACCGGTGAGTATTTTATAATTTATTCGCATAGGTGTTTAAAATTTTAGAAGCAGGGTAAATACATACGATCGGGTGCTGGGGTTATTGAAGTAGTCAATTCCCCGGGCTTTGCTCACCCCTTCCAGGTTGGTATCGGGGTCGTTTCCTTCAAAAGGCGACCAGAGGATGAGGTTTCTTCCGGTAAAGGAAATCTCGGCCGATTGCAGCCCGATGTTATCTAAAACTGGACCATTGAGGTTGTAGGCTATTTGTAACTCCCTCAACCGGGTCCAGGAACCGTCTTCAATGTAAAACTCATCGTTTCCTCCACTGAAAAATCCACCGTCGCCCAGGTACCAGGGTTCGGTCAGGGCAACCGGTCCGGCACCGAAGTCACGAACTACTCCCCGGAACGTTGTACCCGCCGGTATTACATTCCCGTTAGCTTCCAGCAGATTAACATCAGCGGTGGTTTCTATCCCGGAATCTTCCCAGGTTCCCAGGTTATACAGTACCGATTTAGTACCGGCAAAAATATCGGCACCCTGGAAAGTTTCGAAAAGCGCTGAAATGGTAAAGTCTTTGTACTTTAAGGTGGTGTAAAAAGATCCTTGCCAGTCAGGGTTCGGATCGCCAATTACGCCCACTTCTTCATCCTGTACTGGAAAACCAAATTCATCGAAAACAATGTTTCCGTTCTCGTCGCGTTCGGTTCTCGACCCCCAGAGTACTCCAAGGGGCTCTCCTTCCACGGCACGGGCGTTTACAGCCGATAAACCACCCAGGTTAACCGATTCAACCCCTTGTAGGTCAGTTACTTCATTTCTTATCCGGGTGTAAATAAAGTTGGCTGTCCATTGCAGGTCGCGGGTATTCAGGATGTTGAAGCCTAAATCTACCTCAACCCCCCGGTTGGCAATCTCAGCCACGTTATCGAGCGTCTCGTCGTAACCGGTAGTGTTGGCAATCGGAAAATCGAGCAGAACATCTTCCGTTGTATTCGTATAGTATGTAGCACTTAACGAAATCCGATCGTTCAGAAACCGCAGGTCGGTACCAACTTCAATTTCTTTCTTTCGCTCGGGAAGGAGAAACGGGTTACCCAGGCTTTGGCTGAAAGTGAAGCCCCCTAACCCATACAGCCCAACGTTCAGGTCGCCTCCGTATTCGTCGGCGTAGGTAGGCTGAACTACTTCATTTACCGTATTGTATCTTCCGGGCTGTACCCCAACTTCCCCGTAAGATGCGCGAAGTTTACCGAACGATAATACGTTGCTGTTTAATATATCGGTAAACTGCCAGGCTGCTGAAATTGAGGGGAAAAGAAAGGTAGCATCCGATTGCGAACCAAACGTTGAAGCCGTTTCGGCCCTTAAGGTACCGGTAATAAACAGCTGATCGTAAGCATTTAATACCGCTTCCGTGTAGAAACCTGCGGTACGCTCCTGGCCAACGGTACTCTGCACATCCCTGTTTTCAGGAGAGGCGTTGTCCATGTCGCGGGTAGTACTGCCTACATCCACAAACTGGATGAAATTTACAATTTCACTTTCACTCACTTTCAGGGTCCGCTGGTTGTAATTAAACCCGAAGAGTAACGACCCGCCGAAGTCGCCAAAATCTTTATTGGCTTTGGCAATCAGGTCGGAATTAAAAATTGAGTTATTCGCAATTTCCCGTTCGAATAAGCCGGTACGGAATGCCCCTGAGGCCGAGCCGGGGGTAAAGAACTGCGTTTTTTCCTCGGTATAGCTGTCTAACCCTGCCCGGCCAATAATGTCGATCCACGGCAAAGGGTTATAAGTCAGTTTCACCCGGTTAATGTAGCGATCTACGTTTGCCAGGTCCTGCTGCTCGTTGATGGTCCACGACGGATTATTGTAAACCGGGTTAGAAGAGCTGCCCAGGTATCGCCGGTACGAGCGGTGCCGGTTAGGGATGGGCGAAGCGTCGGGGCCGGAAAAGTATGAGCCCCGGTAGCCGGTATTATCAAAATCGGGAGGCGTACGCAGTAAACCCAGGTACAGGCCGGATGACTGTGCCCCCCGGCGGATCCGGTTCGACTGCGTATTGGTGTAACCTGAATTTACGCTAATTTCAAAGTCGTTGGCCAGCAGGTGTTTAACATTTAGCCTGAGAGTAGATCGGCGGTAGTCGGAGTTATTTTTTATAACCCCTTCCTGGTCCAGGTTACTGGCACTGAAAAATACGGTGCTGTTTTCGTTACCGGCCGACAGGCTAACTGAATTCTCGAAAAAACTTCCGGTTTGAAAAACCTGGTCGAAATTTTCATCGATGAATGTTTGCCTGGAGTTTTTACCGGTAACAGGATAGTATACATCACCGTTCTGATCTACAAAAAACTCACCGTTAGTATTTAACTCATCGGCACCTCCGGCCCGGTTGGCAATGTTGTCTCCCCACGAATCGCGGGCAGTGGGGCTAAACATCCCTTCGTTTCCCTGTCCGAATTTTGTTTGCAACGGATAGCGGCGGTTGATCTGGTCGATAGAATAGGTAGACTTGATGTTCACCTTCAGCTTCTGGTTGTAATTACCGGTTTTTGTAGTAATAATAATTGCTCCGCCAGCTGCCCTTGTTCCCCAGAGCGCCGCAGCAGACGCCCCTTTAAGAATGGTAATGTCTTCAATATCGTCGGGGTTGATATCGTTCAAACGCGATTGCTGGGCAATCTGGTTGGTTCCCCGGTTATCGTTGCTGATGGGTACGCCATCTACAACAATCAGGGGCTGGATGCTTCCGGTAATCGTGGAAGCTCCGCGAATCTGGATCAGGGCACCGGCTCCCGGATCGCCGGAGTTGCGAGATATCCGTACCCCTGATGCTTTACCTGAAAGTGAGTTAATCAGCGTTGATTCCTTGGCTCGCTGAACGGCTTCTTCGTTAATTTTTGAGCTGGCATAACCAATATTGTCCTTTTGCTCTCTGAAACCGAGTGCGGTAACCACAACCTCATCGAGTTCTTCCAGATCTTCCGACAGGGTTACATCAATTACCGACTGGTTGCCTACCTGGATTTGGCGGGATTCGAAACCAATATAATTGTAAGTAATGGTTTCGGAAGCCTTAGCCTGTATGCTGTAATTTCCGTCAATGTTGGTAGTGGTTCCACGATTCGTACCCTCTATTACAATGGTAACGCCAACCAGCGGAACGCCGTCTTTATCGCTCACGGTTCCCCGCACCGTTTGCTGGGCATAACCGCAAGTGGCATAAAGTACCAGTAGAAAGCCACTGACAACGGTAAAAATTTTCCTGTTCATAGGGTGTTGGGTTTAAGTTATGGTTGATTAAA
>CAZIWJ010000021.1:0-25615 GCA_964542855.1 uncultured Roseivirgaceae bacterium | reverse complement strand
GGCAGCAATCCGGAGGCATCGTACGAGGTGGCCGGCACCAATGGCAGGGTTGGCATCGACCAGGAAGAATACAGCCTTAGTGTCGTTGTTCGGAGAGCCACTCATAGAAACGTTTCAAATCATTTTTTCTGGCCCAATTTAAAGCGCTCTGAATTTCTTCTTCCAGCGATGCGTATACTTTTTTCTGTACCGATTGTCGGTTCAGTTTCTGCAACCAGGGTTTCTGCTGCAACAGTAGTAAAATTTTATCCAGGCTAAAAACCGGATCCTGATCATACAGTTCGTCGTATACGGCGCAAAGTAAATCGTAATCTTCAGCTGTATCGAGAGTAAGGCGGCACAAAGGTTCTCGCTGGGTGCCAGTAGCTTCTACTACGTGGATGCGAAACCTGTCCGAATTAGTTTTATAGAAATAGGGGGTTACGTGTTCTTTTTCAAAGTCCTGGCCAGCCTGCTGGTAAGCTTCTTCCAATAAGCTGTAATTAAACGTACTGAGGTCCTGCCCAACCGGGAATGTTCGCTGAATAGCGCTGGAGGTAAAATGTGCCTGCTGTTGCCGGTGTTCGTCGATTACCCGGTCTATGATTGAAGGATCGATACAGGGGCAGTCGGCTGTAATTCTTACCACCTGGTTAAGTTTATAATGGGTAGCACACTGGTAGAACCTTTCCAGCACATTATGCAGGCTCCCCCGGAAAACCTTAATCTTTTTGTGGTTACACAAACTGGCAATGGCATCATCAGCAGGGTCGGTAGAAGTAGCTACAATTACCTGATTTACCTGCCGGGCTTCCTGAACTCGCTGTACGACCTGTTCCAGTACTGTGTAGTTAGAACGATAAGGCAGGGCTTTCAGTACTTTTCCCGGAAGCCGGGAAGAACTCATTCTGGCCTGAATTATTGCTCCTGTGTTCATGATAATTCTTCAAAAATACTGAAAATCCTGTTAGCGATTTCCTTCACATCTTCTTCTTTCAACCCCGGATACATGGGTAAACTAATTTCCTCTTCGTAAAAGTTAACGGCATTGGTTACCGTGTTGGTGTTGTAACCGAGTTGCTGATAATAAGGCTGTGAGGGCACCGGGATGTAATGCACCTGTACGCCGAGCTGATGATCGCGGAAAGCCTGGAAAACTTCTTTCTTACGGCTTTTCCAGTCGCTGTTGAGTCGGATGAAGAATAAGTGGTACGCACTTAAAGAAGATTCTTCATCGGGCATGGGAAGATGAAAGTAAGGATTATCGCGGAACAACTTACGATACCAGTCGGCTATTAGCCGGCGCTGGCGAATGAAACCGGGAAGTTTTTTCAACTGGCTGGAACCCAGTGCAGCCTGGAGGTCGGTCATCCGGTAGTTGAAACCAAGATGGTGCATCTCGTAGTACCATGGCCCTACGTTGGAGTGCTGCAGATTACTTTTTGTAATTCCGTGGGTACGGAACATGCTCACTTTATCATATACATCTTCCCGGTTGGTAAGTACAACACCCCCTTCAGCGGTAGTAAGGTTTTTTACCGGATGAAAACTAAACATAGTTGCATCGGAGAACACGCAACTTCCAACCGGCTTACCCTGGTATACCGCCCCTGCTGCGTGGCAGCCATCCTCTACGACGGCCAGATTATATTTTACTGCCAGGCGATGAATGGCTTCCATATCAGCCGGCTTACCGGCATAATGTACGGGCACCAGCAATTTGGTTTTCGAGGTAATCAGGGGCTCAATAGCTGAGGCATTAATGTTCCCGGTGTGAGGCTCCACGTCGGCAAAAACCGGTTTACCCCCCAGGTAGAGTCCTGCATTAGCAGTAGCTACAAAAGTATTGGGAGAAGTAATCAGTTCATCGCCCGGTTGCAGTCCGAGTGCAAAGTAAATAGCATGCAGGGCTGAAGTTCCCGAATTCAGCACGATGGCGTATTTTGCCCCGAAATATTTAGCCAGTTCCTGTTCAAACTGCATAATGGAAGGTCCCTGGGTAATCAGATCGCTCTTCAATGCATCAGCAACGGCTTGTATATCATCATCATCGATGTCCTGTTTTCCGTAAGGATAGAATTTCATACTGAGAAGTTAAGGTCTACGTGCTGTCGGATCAAGTTTCTAAGCTGATCAACGGTGAGCCAGTCGTGGTTCTCGCCTGAGCTGTATTTAAAGCCGAGGTCAACCGATTTTCCCTGGTTCACTTTTTTATATTCTTCGAGGTCCCAAACCGGTTTGGCCGGAGTAATGGTGTAGTACTCCTTAAAAGCCACGGTATTGATAGAATCGGTTTCAGTGATCATTTCCTCGTGAATTTTTTCACCAGGACGCACCCCTACAATTTCCTTTTTGCAGTTGGGCCCTATAGCCTCGGCCATGGTGGTAATTTTATAAGAAGGAAGTTTGGGTACAAAAATTTCACCGCCCCAGGCTCTTTCCAGGGCAAAAAGTACGAGTTGTATACCTTCGTCTAAGGTAATGTTGAATCGGGTCATTTGCTCATCCGTTATTGGCAAAACTCCTTTTTCACGCATGCTGAGGAAAAAGGGTACTACAGATCCTCTCGAGCCAATAACGTTACCGTACCGAACCACCGAAAAACGAATATCCCTTGTCCCTTTCATGTTGTTCGCTGCTACAAACAGCTTGTCCGAGCAAAGTTTCGTAGCGCCGTACAGGTTAATCGGGGCAGCAGCTTTATCGGTAGAAAGAGCTACAACGCGTTTAACCCCCTGGTCGAGGGCAGCATTTATAATATTTTCGGCACCGATAACATTGGTTTTAATGAACTCAAAGGGGTTATATTCAGCGGCAGGAACCTGCTTAAGAGCCGCGGCGTGGATAACAATATCGATATCTTCGAAAGCCCGGTACACCCGTTCTCTTTCGCGAACATCGCCCAGAAAATAGCGAATGCAGTCGTAATCTTTTTTGTTGAATTTCTGCGACATCTCGAACTGCTTAAGTTCATCGCGGGAAAAGATAACCAGTCGCCGGATTCCCGGGTAGTCCCTGAGCAATTGGGCAACAAATTTTTGTCCGAAAGAACCAGTTCCCCCGGTAACCAAAACAGATTTATTGTTTAAATCGAGCATGCTTTATAATTCACTTTCTTAATTATAGTTTATTTTATTAGAAACTTGTTGGTTGGGGTAAAGGAAAGCATGTAAATTCCCTTCTTTCCACTTTTTTTCAATCTGGTGTTCCGAGTGGAACTGATCGAGGTACTCACTGTATTTTCTGTAAAGGGGGCCGATATTCTTCATGGACCGGGTTTCAAATATCCATACCGTTTTACTGAATTTTGGCAGTTTTTTAAATACTGATTTCACAAAAAACAGGCTACCGATTTCCATTGCTATGTACATTAAAAAATACTTCCAGTTAAATTTGCGCCGGGCAGGAGTGGTTTGCTGTACGGTTTTATGCAGAAAGTAACCGGCCCGGATATGGTTCATTCCGTCGGTAAAACCAATGTAATTCTCGAGGATTTGCTTACGGGTTGATGCTTTATCGGGGGAGTTAAATTCGCTTACTTTTCCCGTTTTATAGAATTCATCAATTACATCCTGTGCTTTACGGGCACTGTCTAGTTTAATGCTTCCTTTATAAAAGTCGGTACGCTGAAAGTTTTTATGATTCAGTTCACGGTAAAAAAAGCCGGTTACTTTATTTAGCAGCCAGGCTTCCATGGCAGTGGTTGATTCAAAGGCAAACCACAAATCAGCTACATTAATTAAATCGTGAACAACTGCTTCTTCCCTTACATATACTACATTATCGTAATCCTGAAGATTAATAATTTCATTTAGCACCTCCCGATTTTTAATGTGTTCAAATGTTTCGGTAGGATGACGTTTTACGATAAACAAAATATCGGGATTGTTCTCAACCAGTGTTTTCAGGCTATGAAAAACCATTTGCCGTTGTTCTTCTAACCAGTTTCTGCTTTCCTCATCGTGCCTTCGCTGAAGCAGTTTAACTCCTTCAGGGTAGTGTAACCAGCCAAAAGGCCCCCAGCTGGCGTAGCCTATTATTTTCTTATAACCCCTTTTATTATTTTCAGCCAGGAAAGAACATCGATTTTGAAACCGGTATATTCTATACCGATCAAAGCCTACTCCACCGGTCACTACCACCCTGCTGGCAATTTCCGGAACTTCCTTTTTTATGTATTCAGCAGTAGAACGGTTCCACAGGCAAACGTATTCTTGTTGAAATCGTCGGAAAATATTGTCCCCCCAGAAATTAAAAGTACCATCAGTACGAAAGATTCCTTCAGAAGTTAAAGCGAACACTTTAATATTTTGATGAAGAGCATACTCGGCAATTTTAGCGTAAAAAATGTTACCTACAGTATTGGGAACCATCACTACATCGGGCTTAAGCCGGTATACAGCAAAGATGTCGTAAGCTGTTTTAAAGGTAAAAGTGCAATTCAGGTAACGTTCTGCGAAGTAACGCAGAGGAAGAATAATTTCTACATCCCTTCCGTTGTCCTGATTAAGAAAGCAAAGTATTTTTATTTTCCCCTCTGGCATCCGATTTACTGATTTTATCGAGATAAACAGCCACTTTCCTGGTTTGTTCCACCACGCTGAACTGGCTGATATCGGCAAGCGACGATGATGACTTGTTCTCGCTAAAAAGCTGGTACAGATTAACGATATATTCCTGAATTTCTTTTTTATTGTTGTAAGTAAAAGACTGACCGGAAGCAGTTTCTTTCAGAATCGCACTTACGTCACTATTAACAGGGCCAAGGCATAAAATGGGCCTTCTGGCATAGAGATACTCGAACAACTTGCCGGGAATGCGGCCTTTTGCGTTGCTTGCTTTATTTAATGGTAGTAATAACAAGTTAGCTCCAAGCGTATACTGAAGAACCCGGCTACGGCTTACAGTACCCAGTAACTGAACCTGGTTGGTTAATCCCCACTTCTCAACCAGTTCTTGCAGCGCATAATCTACCTGGCCAGCTAATTTAAGTTTAATCATGATTCCCTGTTGCTGGAGCTCGTACATAATTTCAAACAACCTGTCGGGCAATCGGTCAATGCCAAGTAAACCACCGTGAAAAATGGTAAAGTGTTCATTTACTATCGGTTGTAAACCAAGGAAATCGTGAGCATCGTAACCCCAGTAAATCACATCTACATTCCGGGCCCCGATTTGCTCAAGATCATTTTTCCAGGAGGGGCTGGCAATTGTAATTTTATCGGCCTGTTTAAAAACCTGCTGTTCCAGTTTGCTATGTACCCGGTGGGCCAGCGGCGTAATCATCATGTGCTGGTAATAGTCTACCTGGGTCCAGGGGTCCTGGAAGTCGGCCAGGAATGGAATCCCGGTATTTTCTTTCAATTTACAGGCAATAAGCGTATTGGTATGGGGTGGTCCGTCGGAAAGGATAGCATCTACCGGGTTTTCCTTAAGGTAATTTGTTAGAAATTTAACCGAAGGTTTTACCCACAAAGACCGGGCATCGGGAATAAAAAAGTTTCCCCTGATAAATATTCCTGCCTTATCGAGCCAGCTCCTTTTACGGTCGCGCACGTGCACAATATCGTTTAAGGACTCATCCTTTTTCCTGCCGGTAATTCGCCTGAAAAGGTTAAACGGTTCCAGTATGGGTCGTTTAATAACGGTAATATCACCGGGAACCAGTTTTTCATTTTCATGGTCGAAATATGGATACTGTGCGTCCAGGGCAGTATACACTATGGGGTGCCAGTTAAACTTGCGCAGGTAGATGGCGAATTTTAAACACCTTTGCAGCGAAATACCTCCTGCAGGAGGCCAATAGTATGAAATAATTAAAACTTTTTTCATGCAATCAACTTACGACGAAGCTCATATGCCAATCCGCCAATCAATATAACCAGCACTAGTATGCTGGACACCAACATCACCTGGCTACCCGCGTAGTAGGTTTGTGGCTTAAAAGTAAAAACAACCGTATGTTCTCCGGCAGGAAGTTTCACCCCCCGCAAAAAATAATTTACGCGCAGGTAACTGGCCGGATCGCCATCGATGGTTACCTTCCATCCATCCTCGTAGTAAATTTCTGAAAATACGGCCAGCGCTTCTCCGCTTACATCGGCAGCGTAGGTTAACTCGTTAGGCTTGTAATCAGTAAGTTTAATACTTCCCTGATTGTTATAGTTTCCTTTTACCTCAGGAAAATCGCCGGTATGCACCACGGCGGTCGTTTCAGGATCAATAGCGTTGAGAGCATCAATTTCTTCATTAGACGACGACACCTGCTCCACATTACTTACCAGCCAGGCATTGCCCAGCGCCCTCGGGTTTTTTAATACCTGCTTTCTTTGCGGCCCGGCCATGATGTACCGGGTATTTAACATATTCAGAACCGGGTAATCCGATAAGTTTAACTGACGGTTTTGAATACTTTCCCGAAGGCTACCTACTTCGGCCTGTAGATGACGATCAATAACATCCTGGTAACGCCTAAGTTTAGCGGCATGATACCCCCCTACCGAGGCATGGTGATATGAGGTACGCGCGTCCTGGAAAGGGTTTACCTGCAGGTTCAGCACCCGTTCGTGCAACCCTTTGTCTTCTTTAATAAAGCGATCGGCCTCGGTTTCAGCAACCAGTTGCTGCCGACGCTCGCGCTGGAATTCTTCGTTAGAGAGGTATCGGCGGTTTACCGTCCACATATCCACGCTAATCAGTATGAGCAATCCGGCATACAAAAAAACCGGGTTAAATTTTTTCTTCAGGTAAAAGTATATGACAGCCAGAACAGCCACAATGAATACCAGCGATCGGATGGCATCGTTACGAGCCAGGCTCAATCTGTCTTTTACAATAGCATCGCGATACCACTGCGGCAAAGCCTGGTCATTTGCCCCACGAAAACTTAAAAGATTCGGAAAAATGGCAATTAACAGGCAAATTCCCCCAACAATTCCTGCAGCAAGAAATAGCTTTTTCTGCGTTTGCTTGTTCAGCCCGTTGTTCAGCAGCTCCTGCAAACCAATAAACCCGAGTAACGGCAGGCACATTAGGGCAATAACCAGCGACATTTCAACCGTTCTGAATTTATTGTATCCCGGAAAATAGTCGTACATCAGGTAGTTGAAAGCCTCGAAATTATTTCCCCAGGCCAGGATGGCTGAAAAAATACTAGCAGCAATTAGCCAGTAACGGTGACGGCGTGGGGCCAAAAAGCCGCCGAGCACGGCCAGGAAAAATATAATAGCTCCCACGTAAGAAGGACCGCTAGTAAAGGGCTTAGGGCCCCAGTAGGTACGAGCAGAACGAGTAAGCTCGCGCACTTGCTGCCGGGGGGCATTCTGGTTTATGAGCACACTGGCCAGTTTAGAATCCATCCCTATGTCTTCCGTGCTCCCACCTCCATATAGCCCGGGAATCAGCAACGTAAAGGTTTCTCCGGGGCTAATGCTCCAGTTAAATACATACTCTTTAGAAAGCCCACCTTTTTCACCGGAAGTAGCATTTTCTTTTTCCAGTATGGCCTGTCCGCGCTGTGAATAACTGGTATATTCGTAAGTGTTGAGTAATCGCCCCAAATTAGTTCCTACCCCAAGCAAAACCGCCAGGGCTAAAACCCCCAACTGCTTTAAAAGCAAAGGAAGTGTGCCCTCCCTAATCCTGAATATCAGTTCAGATGCGCCGTAGAAAAGAACTGCCAGCAGCAGGTAGTAGGTTATCTGCGGATGTTTGGCATCAATTTCGAAAGTCATGGCTACTGCCGTGAGGATCCCGCCTACTACTAACTTATTGCGCAGGCAGAGGTGGATCCCGGCCAGCACGAGCGGCATGTAAGCAATGGCATCGACCTTCCAGTTATGGCCGGCCTCAATACTAATAATCCAGAAAGTGGAAAAGCCAAAACCTACCGCACCGGCAATGGCCAGGTAAGGGTTTACCTGATAAGCCAACAGCAGAATATAAAAGCTGATAAAACAAATAAAAGTCATCTCAGGCAAACGGGGTAAGAAAGCTGAGTAAGTGCTGCGAAGCGCTTCAATAATGCTTTGTCCGCCGTAACGTATATTAATAAGGTATGCAGGCATACCGCCAAACATGCGGTTAGTCCATAAAACTTCTTCCTCCTGCTCATTTCTGTATTCTTTAATTTCCTGGGCGCTGGCTTCTCCCTGAACCACGTCATTTTGCTGCAGGGTTTTATTTTCAAGGAAAACAGGCTGGTAAAACAGGAAAGTAATCAGAAAAAAAATTCCTAAAGCCAGAATATGGGGTAATACTTCTTTTTTAAAGTCGATAGCTACTTTCATGTGGCGGATTTTCTGCGCTCAAAACTACTATTTTAAGCAGTTTTATCAACTTACAGTTTTAAATTCACTAAGCAGGGTTTCCAGTTTGGTAACAAAGCACTCAATTTCTTCCCCGGTATTATAATAATGCACCGAAGCACGAATCATTTCCGGCAGTTTCCGGTCGTCCATGTCCAGCAATGTACCGTCGCGAAATACCAGGCTTACGTTGAATCCCTGCTTACCAATGCGAGGAATAAGGGTGCGGGCATCGGCTGCATCAGCATAAAAAGTTACAATCCCTGATTTTTCTTTTCCGAGGTCGTATGTTTTCACCCCAGGTATGGCATCCAGACCCGCCCTGAGCTGATTGGCTATAAACTGAACCCGTTGCCAGATCGCTTCCATACCGATATCCAAAGCGTATTTCATGGCTACCTGCATGCCGAACATACTGGCAAAGCTGTGCTCAAACGTTTCGAAGCGTTTGGCGTTGGGCACCGGTTCGTAATGCTTGTCCGACTTCCAGGATGCCCCGTGCAAATCGATCACCAACGGATCGGCTTCCGGCAGGATATCTTTCCGCACGTAAAGTAACCCGGTACCCCGGGGGGCTCGCAGGTATTTCCGCCCGGTTGCCGATAAATAATCGCACTTGAGTTTTTTTACGTCGAGCGGATACTGGCCCAGCGACTGGCAGGCATCGAGCAGGTACAGTATGTTGTGCTCACGAGCAATGTCTCCTACTTCCTCGGCCGGATTTACCAGCCCACCGTTAGTAGGCATGTGGGTAAGGGCGATGAGCCTGGTTTTTTCGTTGATGAGTTCTTTTAACCCTGCTGTGGAAAACCTGCCGTGCTCATCGTTGGGTACTACCCGGATTTTAAACCCCGTTTCCTTCTGGCGGCGCAGAAAAGCAATGTAATTGCTGGCGTATTCCGCCATGCTGGTAATAATTTCATCACCCGGCTGAAAAGAAATACTCTGGAACACCGCGTGCCAGGCGGTAGTAGCGCTTTCCATAAATACTACTTCTTCGGGGTGGCTACCAATCATTTGGGAAGCATAATCGTACCAAAGTCCCAGTTCCCTGCGGTAGTGACGAGCCGTTTCGTACCCCCCTTTTCTGCTTTCAGCTTGAATGTACTCAATAACAGCCTGGCTCACTGCATCGGGCATTAACGCGGCCCCGGCATTATTAAAATGAATGACGTGTTGCGTTCCCTTGGTTTCCGCTCGTAGCCGTTGTATGTCTTCTTCCTGCAAAGGTTTTTTCATTTAATCAGATTTATCGCTAATCAGGGTTTTTTCATCAATTTTCCGAAACCACACATCGCGAGCACGACCGTTAGAGGCATACATTCCTGTAACTATCCCCTCATCATTGCGACTGAACTCTACCACGCTTAATGGGTAGTTTCCCGCAAAGGTATCTTTTTTTATAGATTGGAAGCCACCTTTTCCATGACGGGGATGAAGATGAATCAGCTGTCCTTCCAGTTCTTTTATAACGTAGGCTGTTTCTAATTCTTCACTGTAGTATCTTCCGGTAAGTTGGCTTACAGCTGCTTTTGATTTGTTGGGATCGTACTTATTAAAGGTGTAAGTATTCGATCCGGGATTTGTAATGGTTACTTTTTCTTCCTTGGAATTAAAAACCAGCGTGCGATCGGGTGAGTTCTGAACGATAAAAGTATTAGCTGAAACAGGAATCAGTGGGCGAAGCGAATTTTCACTGGAACCGTATCTTAAAGTATCGTTTTCTACCCGTATTTTTAGCTGATTATTAGTACGTTCGTCCCAGTAGTTGCCAGTAATTTTTTTTAGCTGCTTGGCTTGTAGCGAAATACCATCAGGTAATACTTTTTCTTGAACAGGAAGCAAAATATCAGCAATAGCAGCTACTTTACCACCAGGGTTGCCCCGGTTAAAATTGGTAAGTACCGCCAGGTTCATTTGCTGATCGGGAAAAGTACAGCTATTGGCACGAAAACCACCGATTGATCCGCCGTGCTGAACCCTTTTCAACCCCTTGTAGGTATCTACATTCACGCCAAAAGCATAATTATGCGTACGGCCATCATTAAAGGGATCGGTGGTTTGAATCATGGAGAAAGCCTCTTCCCAGCCGGGTTCGGGAGCATAGAAGTTTTTATTCCACTTCAAAAGGTCTTCGGCAGTGGTATGTATATTTCCCGAGCCCACGTAGCCCCAGTATTCTACCTCCCGGTTGTAGCCTCCCGTTTCGTTTACTTCGTAGGAAGTAGCATTACCGGGCATTACGCTGTTGTACTGGTCTTCTACGTAAGTATTGCGCATACCCAGCGGCTCGAAGATATTTGCTTGCATCCAGTTCCGAAAATTCTCTTCCGTAATCTTTTCAATGATGTTAACCATCAGCATGAACCCGGTATTGCAGTACAAGTATTCTGCGCCCGGATTAAAATTCAGGTCCTGCTGATTCAGCATGAAACGGTTAATGTCATCGTTGGTACGCAGGTCGTCGCCCCGCCAGCCGGCCATTCCCAGCAGTGCGTGCAGGCTGCGCAGGCCGCTGGTATGGTGCAGCATATGGCGAATAGTAACCGTTTCACCGAAATCGGGAAGTTCGGGCAGGTGCTTCCGAATATCATCGTCTACCGATAGTTTGCCTTCCAGGTGTAGCAACACCATACCCATGGCGGTAAACTGTTTGGAAACCGAGGCGATGTTAAACTGGGTAGCCGTACTGTTAGGTACAAGGTACTCGAGGCTGGCCAAACCGAAAGATTTGGAATAAATGATTTCACCATTTTTCATGATCGCAACGGTTCCCCCCGGATGACCGGGCTGGTTCCAGCCCGTAAACAATGAATCGATTGCTGCTTCCTGACCAGTAGTTATTTGGGCCTGCAGAACAAATGGCATAAACAGCAAGAGGATTAAAATTGCTTTTTTCATGATTCAGCTTATTGAGTGAAGGATGGATGGAATAAAAATCTGTAATTTTTTTCAAGATAAGAAATGTAGGGAAACGGAACTGCCAATCTATTCTTCTCCAATTACTATTTGTTCGCCCAGGAAGCGGGGTTGTTTATTGAGGATGTAGATATCGAGCAGTGCTTTTACCCGGGCCAGGTACTCCCTGATCCATACCCCGGTACGGTAATGATCGGTTGCGTTTACCGCATTTACGGCTACCGCATCAATGTTATGGTGACGGGCGATAAAAACCGCTCGCGCATTATGAAACCCCTGCGAAATAATGGTGATGCTATCCTGACCAAATACTTCCTTACTGCGTACTACTGAATCGAGGGTGCGAAAACCGGCATAATCGAGGTAAATTCGGTTAACGGGTATCCCTTCTTCCAGCAGGGCATCGAGCATTTCACGGGGTTCATTGTAGGTTTTCAATTGGTTATCGCCACTTACAATTAGGTAATCAACTTTCCCGGCACGATACAGCTTTACCGCCAGGTTGATGCGATTTAAAAAATAGGGATTATTTCCCCCACCTACCCGGTAGCGACTGGTTCCCAAAACCAGGCCCACCCGGTTGTGAGGAGCAGACAATACACTGGAATACAGAAAACCTTCCGACTGATGCCCAACCCACCAGTGTGAACCCAAAAGTAGCAGCGTAACACCTGCAATACCCAGGATGAATAGAGCGTAAAGTTTTTTTACCGGTCGAAAAATGGTTGTCAAAATTTGATAAAATTCCCAGTCAGTACTCTTAAATGTAAACGATTTTATCCATATAAACGACAGTCGGCTATTTGAATCATTTTAGCTTTTTAGCAAATGAAGAAAAATCTGGGGCGAACTCTATTCCTGCAGGACAATTAATTTTTATTATTTTCAGCGCTTCAAATAATAGCTTGTTGAAATATTGTTTTTGTAGGCGAAAATTCAAAATTAGATTATTGAACAAACCAATTTTTGAGGGCATAGTTAACCTTATGACAATTAAAGTTGGTGATGTACGGTACAGCGATCAAAGGGGAATTTACAGCCTAAAGAATAAAGTTTTAACCGGCTCTAAAACTACAAATATGAAACGCATTCCATTCCTGTTAGTACTCCTAATGCTGGTTTTTTATGGCTGCCAGCAAACTGCCGAACAGTCCAAAGCCGGGGCCAAAGGTCCTAAACCCATCGATAGCCTGTTCGAGGAATTTTACCAGTTTAAGTTACGCATTAACCCCATTGAAGCCACCAAAGCCGGAGAGTACGCCTACAACAACAAGGTGGCCAATTTCATAGCTGAAGATTACCTGAATAATATCATCCGGCAGTACAAGGGGTTCCACAGTGCGCTGATGCAGTACGATACCACTTTGCTTACCGATGCCCAGCAGATGAGCCGTAAAGTCATGCTCTGGGATTGTGACATGAAGCTGAAAGGGCTGAACAACCCGATTACCACCGTTTCCTCACCCATGTTCGATTTACCTAACTTCGAACTGATGCCGCTGACCCAGATTTCCTCCTTGCAACTCTATTTCAGCCAGGTTGCAGGCGGGCAAAGTGTGCACC
Organism: uncultured Roseivirgaceae bacterium; assembly: GCA_964542855.1. Lineage (GTDB taxonomy): Bacteria > Bacteroidota > Bacteroidia > Cytophagales > Cyclobacteriaceae > CAZIWJ01. The sequence goes on along the minus strand of CAZIWJ010000021.1, from coordinate 12,848 downwards.
CATTTAATACGGTTAAAAACTACGATGACTGGCTAAGCCGGGTAAATGAATACGTGGTGTTCCTGGATACCGCCATAGTAAACATGAAAGAAGGGATGGCCAAAGATATTGTGCTTCCCAGAGTGCTGGCCAAACGCGTGGCCAGTCAGTTGGAACTTTTTATCAGTACTCCGGTAGATAAGCATGTCTTTTATAATCCCATTAACCTCATGCCCAAATCGTTTAATGCTGAAGATAAAGAGCGGCTCGACAGGGAATTTCGAACTATGATTACCAATCAGATTATCCCGGCTTATACTGAACTGCAACGATTTGTAGAAGAGGAATACATTCCGGCCTGCCGCGAAACCGACGGACTGGGTGCCTTACCCAACGGCCCTGAAACCTACCGCTACCTGGTGAAATTGCATACGTCGACCGATATGTCTCCCGACGAAATTTTTAACCTGGGTAAAAAGGAGGTAGACCGTATATCGGCTGAAATGGAAAAAGTAAAAGCCAGCCTGGGTTTTGAGGGTTCCCTGAATGAATTCTTCGACTACATCCGCACCAGCAAGGAACAAATGCCTTACGCTGAACCGGAGCAGGTACTGGAGCATTTCCGCAAAATACAGGAGCGCATTCAACCTAAACTGGGTAAAGTGTTTAGTATAAAGCCTAAAGCAGGTTTTGTGGTGCAGCGAACGGAAGCGTTCCGCGAAGAAGCTGCCGCTGCCGAATACGTACCGGGTACCAAAGACGGCTCCCGCCCCGGAACATTTTATGTGCCCATTCCCAATGCCAATACCTATAATAACTTTGCCGACGAGGCCCTATTTTTGCACGAGGCCATACCCGGCCATCATTACCAGCTTTCCCTGCAGCAGGAAAATGAGAAGCTCCCCCGTTTTATGCACGCAGAAGGTATGGGCGTATTCGTTGAAGGCTGGGCTTTATATTCCGAATCGCTGGGCCGCGAGTTGGGCCTTTACCAAGATCCGGTTCAGTACTTCGGAATGCTGAGCATGGAAATGCACCGGGCCATCCGGCTGGTTGTAGATGCCGGCATGCACGCCAAAGGCTGGACTCGCGAAGAGGCAATTCAGTATTCGCTCGACCATGAAGCTGAACCGGAAGCAAATATTATTGCTGAAATTGAACGCTACATGGCCTGTCCTGGCCAGGCTCTTTCCTATAAAGTTGGCGAACTCACTATTCGACGACTTCGCAACAAAGCACAGGAAACATTAGGCGATCAGTTCAACATCCGGGAATTTCACAGCCAGGTACTGAATTCGGGGAGTTTGCCGATGGATTTGCTGGAGCAGAAAATCGATAAATGGGTTGCTTCTAAAGGATAATATCAATTTATGTTTTATTGGGTTAGTTGAACGGGGTTAAATATCATTCACTTAACTCAGAAGATTAGGCTGGCGTATAATATCATGTTTTGTTACTATATGAATAAAGACAGTAGAAAAGACATGACCAGGATGCCTGTGGATAATTGCTAGAAGTATTCCAGGCATTAGAATACGCACAACAGCAACTACAGAACGATTACAAAGAGGCAGCTCTACTCTTTCAAATGGCTTACAACATGAATAATAACATGAAGATATAACTGAAAAAGGCGAACAAGGCCAGAGCCGTGCTGGCTGAAAAATAGTATACTATTCTAATCTTGTTCAAAAGGAGGCTTATGGCGGTTATGGCCTGAAGAAATTCTGCCCATGACTAATCTTAAGCCCCCTTTTTTATTTGTATATTCCGCAAGTAATCACTTACCAAACTAAAGAATCATGAAAAAGCACCTTGCCTTCATTGTTGTCGTATTGATATCCTTTGGTTCCAGTTCCTTTGCCCAGGAAAAAAATTATACGGAAGCCTTTCAACTAGTTGATGTATGGCTGGAAGCCCAGAAAGATTACGATGGCCTCCCGGCTATTACCGTCCTGGCTCTCAAAGATCAGCAGGTATTATGGTCTGGAGCGTACGGTAATGCCAGTCCGGATAATCCTGCACAGCCCAGTACCCTGTTCAGTATCTGCTCCATTTCCAAGCTGTTTACCTCAGTAGCAATAATGAAATTGTACGATGAAGGAAAGCTGCGACTCGACGACCGGATTGAGGACGTACTTCCCTGGTATAATTTACCCCAGCAATATGCTGGTAGCGGGCCAGTGACCATCAGAAGCCTGCTCACTCATTCTTCCGGGTTACCCCGCGAAGCCAATGCGCCGTATTGGAGTGCTCCTGATTTTAATTTTCCTTCGCAGGAAATGGTTAAGAGCGAAATCAAAAACCAGGAAACGCTTTACCCGGCCTCTACTTACTTTCAGTATAGTAACCTCGGACTCACCCTACTGGGCGGAGTGGTGGAAGAACTTTCGGGGTTACCTTACGAAGAATACGTTAACCGGTTCATCCTGGAGCCTTTACAACTCAACAACACCCGCCCGGAAATGCCTAAAGAGCTTTACGGTAATCAACTGGCATATGGGTACAGTGCCATGACCCGCGAACGGAATCGTATGCAGGTTCCCCTCTTCGATGCCAAAGGTATTACGCCAGCCGCCGGATTTTCTTCTTCAGTGGAAGACCTCGGACAATTTGCAGCCTGGCAGTTTCGCTTGCTGGGAACGCCAAAAGATGAATCGGGGGGCGATGAAATCCTGCAACCGGCTACCCTGCGAAATATGCAGCGTGTGCACTGGATGGACCCTAATTTCGGAACTACCCGCGGGCTCGGCTTTGGAGTATATAAAGACGGAAACGGAAGCCGGATTGTAGGCCATGGTGGCAGTTGCCCAGGCTATCGCACCAAGCTGAGCCTGTACCCGGCCGATACGATGGCGTTTGCGGCCATGGTAAATGCCAACGGGGTGAACCCTCAGGATTATATCGATGGCGTGCGTACCCTTATTAATAAAGCCACAGCGGTAAATGATCCTGAGGAAGAGTCTCAGGTAAATTTAACGGCGTACACTGGCTTTTACAGTGTTCAGCCATGGGGAGGGGAGAATTACGTAGGACTGGTAAACAACCGGCTGGTCATGATAAATATGCCCGATATTACGCCTTCTTTAACTGTGTTAACCCACGAGCAAGGAGATGTATTCCGGCTCACGCGCGATAACGGTGAACCGGCCCACACCATTACCTTTATGCGAAATGAAGATGGGGAAATCGTTTCGATGCAGCAGCACACCTCCATTTACCGCAAAATGAAAAATAATGTACCTATAGCCGATCGGTAATGTAATTGTTAGTTTGTACCGCGTACTGCATACCGCGTACTGCATACCGCGAACCGTGCATTATAAATTATGGCTCGGTTTTTTCTTTTTCTATGTAAAAACTGTTTCTAAACTTTTTCTTTCCTCGGTTTTAGGGCATAAATCCGGTAGATACCATATAGAATAAGCCCAACCGACATGGCGATAACTACGTCGCGGAACTCGTTTGCTTCGGAACTGTAGAGTAAAATTAGCGATACCACGATGCCGATGGTGGCGAAGATATATCCTCCTGGCAGTTTAAAAGCTGCTTTCCGGGTTTCCTGGTCTTTTTTCAGCCTTAACCGGATCAGGGCGGCCGATACCGTGGCAAAAATCATGATTTTACTAATGGCACTAATGGTTGCTGCGTAAATGAACGAACCGCTCAACGATGCCAGCAGGGCTACGCCGGCAAACAAAAAAAGTGAATAATGCGGGGAGTGAAAACGGGGGTGCAGTTTTTTAAATATTGGGAAAAACTGGTTCCGTTCACTAAAGGCAAACGGCACTCTGGAGCCCACCAGCATCACCGCATTTAACGTTCCACCTATCGAAAGCATAGCTCCGAAAGTAATAATTACCCCTCCTGCCGGGCCCATAAACTGCCGGGCAGCGTCGGTCAGTGGTTTGTCGGAATCAATTAGCCCCGGAAGCGTTCCAATGGTAACTATCTGGATAATGATGTAAAAAAAGCTCACAACCAGGATAGCACCAATCAGGGCAAAGGGCAGGTCTTTCTGAGGGTTTTTAGCTTCACCAGTAGTAACGATAACCGATTCAAAACCCGTAAATGCGAAAATTAATAAGAGAACAGAGGTAGAAAATTCATTGATATCGGGTGCATTAGAAGAAAAATCGTACACCCTGGTATCCAGGAAAAAAATGCCTACCACCGCAAATAACAACAGGGGAATCATTTTTGAAATCCCCAGGAAGTTATTTACCCGGGTAGTATTCTTTATTCCCAGGTAATTAACCAGGGTTAGCAGGGCCGTTACCCCGATAATAATGCTTTCCCTTATGGGTGATGACGCCGCTGCGGGAATAAAATAAGTGAGGTAAGTTACAATCAGATTTACCAGGGCGGCAAAAGTAGCTACCCGGGTAATGAGTAACAGCCATCCCAGTACAAACCCCGGTATTCGCCCAAAAGCTTTTAGGGTGTACAGGTACGGCCCACCGGTTTTGTTAAATCGGGTAGACACTTCTGCAAAGTTCAGTACCAGTACAATTACCAGTAGAGCACAAGCCATAATAGCCAAAATACTGAACACCCCAACTTCCGCAAAAATTTTAGATGGGAGCCCAAAAACCCCGGCACCAATGATACCATTAATGAACAGAATGAGTAAATCCCAGCGTCCGATGGCTCGCTTTAACATATTACTCCTGTTTGGGTCGTCCTGTAAAATCCAGAAATCTCATATACCCGGGATGGTTTGCCGCAGCCAGCAAGACAAAGTAAAAAAGAAGTTTCATAGTAATCTAAGAATATCTGCTTAAACTACAGGAAAAAAGGAATACAAGAAACTTCAGGCAGGTGTTTTTTGGTAATTTTTTGACTTTCGCTTACCCGATGTCCGGCTCAACCTCCAGTTAAGCAGATGAGCCAGCGCGATAAGCACACCGCCCGCTGCAGAAAACAGGTGGTGAAAAATGCTGCCTTCCAGCAGGTGAGCAAAGCCAATAAACAAAAAGCCAATGGCAGCAGTAATGACAGGGTACCAATTGCCATGGTGCTTCCTGTAACCGTGCACAATGGCAAAGCAGGCCAGTAAGAGGCTAATAAATACTACACTGGCTTCAATGGCCGGATTGCCCAAGAAGTGGAATCCACTTAAAGAGGCCATACTAAGCAAAAAAGGTAGAAGAGCACAGTGTATGGCACACAACAAAGATGCCGACATTCCAATGAAATCGGCATTAATACGTAAAATAAAATTTTTCATGAACTAAATTTTCATGCTTATTTTCGTGCAAAGCTACAAATAGAAAATTTAAATGCAACAGTATTGCATTTATAACGCACATAAAATATTTTTGTTTACTTTTAAACTATATATGTTCACGACACGATCGCTTGCTTTCTCTTACAATACCGATGTCGGCTTTCAGTTTCCTGATATAGAATTAAACGACGGCCAGGATCTGTTACTCCTGGGTGCGTCCGGTATTGGTAAAACTACCTTACTGCATCTTATTGCTGGGCTTATTCATCCTGATTCGGGGCACATTACCCTCGACGAAAACCGGCTCACAGATTTATCCAGTAAGCAAATGGATCGTTTTCGGGGTCAGCACATCGGGCTGGTTTTCCAGCGGCCACACTTTGTTCAGGCGCTAAACCTGGAGGAAAACCTGTTGCTGGTACAATTTCTGGCTGGAAAAAAACAGGATAAAAAGCGGGTAAAGGAAGTACTGGATCGTTTGGGCATTGGCGATAAGGTAAATCAATATCCTCACAGCATGAGCCTGGGAGAACAACAACGGGCTACTATTGCCCAGGCGCTCATTAACAAACCACGGCTTATCCTGGCCGACGAACCTACTTCGAGTCTGGACGATGAAAACTGCACCCGCGTAGCCAACCTGCTTAAAGAACAGGCTGCGGCAACTAATGCACACCTGGTTATCATTACCCATGATTCGCGGTTAAAACAGGTATTTGAACACACGATAAACCTATGAACATATTCCGACTAAGCATTAAAAACATGCTTTCCCGTCCGCTCAGCACCGGGCTCAGTTTACTCCTCCTCGTTCTGGGGGTAGGAATGATTTCCCTGTTACTGCAGGTGAACAGCCTGGTTCAGGAACAGATGCGTAAAAACGTGAGAGGCATCGATATGGTAGTTGGGGCTAAAGGAAGCCCGCTGCAACTAATCCTTTCAGCCGTGTTTCATATCGATAACCCAACTGGTAATATTTCGCTGGAAGAGGCCCAGCAGCTTACCCGCAACCGCCGGCTGGTGAAAGGGGGCATCCCCTTGTCATACGGCGACTCCTACAAGGGCTACCGGATTGTGGGTACTACCCCGGCTTACCCGGAATTATACAGTGCTGAACTGGAAAGGGGAAAGCTTTGGAAACAGCCTTTCGAGGTAACCGTTGGTGCTACTGCGGCCCGGAATTTAAACCTGGATATCGGCGATACGTTTGTCAGCTCGCACGGGCTTGTGGAAGGAGGAGAAATCCACGATGATATTAAATTCACGGTGGTAGGCCTGTTTAAATTCAGTAATTCGGTGCTGGACCAGCTTATCCTGAGTTCGGGAGAAAGCATCTGGCAGGTGCATAATCATGAAGAAGAACACGAAGAGGGAGAACACGAGGCACACGAGGAAGGAGAATCTCACCACGACGAGCACTCCGGGGAAAAGCACGAGGAACATCATTCCGGAGAAGCACACGACGAACATCATTCTGGTGAAGAGCACGAGCAGTTGCCGGTTCGTAAAACCGTCGCTTCGTCAGAGGAAAACGAAAGGGAGATAACCGCCATGTTGTTGCAGTTCCGTAGCCCGATGGCCCTTGTTCGCATGCCCCGCATGGTGAACCAGGAAACCAGTATGCAGGCCGCTGTGCCTTCGTTTGAAATTAACCGGCTGTTCGGTTTGTTGGGTGTTGGCATCGATACCTTAAATGCTATTGCCTTAGTAATTATGCTGGTATCGGGTATTAGCGTTTTCATTAGTTTATATAACGCCCTACGCGACCGCGAGTACGAAATGGCCCTGATGCGAACGTATGGAGCGTCTCGAGGCCAGTTGTTTATCCTGGTGTTACAGGAAGGACTAATCCTGGCCTTTCTGGGCTTCCTGTTGGGGGTTGGAGCCAGTAGGCTGGGTATGTTGCTGGTATCTGATTTAATGGCCAGCAACTTCAACTACGAAGTGAGCCGGTTTGGATTAATGACGGAAGAAATATATTTACTAGGCATTACACTGGCCATCGGCCTGGCGGCCTCTTTATTACCGGCTTTCAGGGTTTTCCGATTGAATATTTCGCAAACCCTGGCTGAAGGATAACCGGCACTATGCTGCTACCACTTTCGTTATTTAGATAACAAGTAAGTTTAGAAATGAAGAATTACGAACAGTTACTGCAGGAACATAAGTTAAAGAAAACACCAATCCGGGTGGCGGTATTGGAACTATTCCTTAAGGTAAATTACGGGTTATCGCCGGCTGAAATCAATAAGCAACTTGCTACCAGCCACGACCGGGTAACAATTTACCGTACCCTAACCAAGTTTGAAGAAAAAGGAATGTTACACCGCGTTCCTGGTACTGATTCCGGTTTGCGCTATGCATTGTGCTCGCATAATTGCCCAGACGAGGCTCACCTCGACTATCACGCTCATTTCATTTGTCGTAAATGCCAAAATACGTTTTGCCTGGAAAATGTTGCCGTGCCTTCTATCTCGTTTCCTAAGCACGTACAGGTTGAAGAAGTGCAATACACCCTCACCGGCTTATGTGAGGGATGTAAGTAGCATGAATCAGGAAACGGTAACGGAATTGCCCTGGGTGGTGTTGGTATCTGGAGTAGCTAAAGTACCGATGAAGTTCCACTCAGCAGTAGCGTCAGCTTCAGTAAAGGTAATCTTCAGGTAGCCTCTTCGGGAAGCATCGGAATACAATAGCCCGTCTACTAACCCAACCAGTGTTTGCTCCAGGCCACCAATTACAGCAGGATCATTACCAAATATTCCTTCAAACCCTGGAGCAGAGACCGATGAAGTAGCAAATTCCACCCCTACCCGGTTAGCACCAGCATCGCTCATTTCTGAATACCAGGCATTATGGGTATCTCCGGCAATGGCTACCAGGTTTTTACCCCTTGAAGCCGCATAAATTGCTTCCCGCTCGGCAGGATAACCATCCCACGAATCAAGGTTATAAGGCAATACATTTTCTACCCTGGCCCTTTCTGCACTGGTAACGCTGGGATCGCCGTTAGCAATCCGGGTTTTAATAGCCAACAGTTCAGCTACCAGCGTATTAAAATTACCCAGTACTTCCTGGTTGGCCCCTCCACTGGCAATGGTGCCTATCAGGATTAGCAGTTCGGTCGGAACGTAGTACTTTCCCATGAGCACCTGACTGCCAATAACCTGCCACCGGGCCGTGCTACCACTTATTTCATTAATCAGCCAGTTGCGCTGTTCGCTGCCTAGAATAGTACGGTTCGGATCCTGCCAGTCCTGAGCGAATCGCTGGGAATCGATGCCAATATTTCCGCCGGTAAGCGTAATGTAATTCTGAATGTTTAACTGCCGTTCCCGGCCGATGATACGAGTATCCAGCATCATCAGGTCGGCAATGCCCCCGAGGTTGAAGCTGCGGTAAATCTTGCTGTTATCGGCTACCCGGGCCGGCAGGTATTCGTGCCAAACCTGGATGGCATTCATTTTACGGGTTTCGTAATCGCCTTCATCTGCCTGGTGGTTCTCAGCCCCGTCTTTGTAGGCATCGTTGGAAATTTCGTGATCGTCCCAAACGGTGATAAACGGTTTAAGCTGGTGGGCACGCTGCAACTGCTCATCGCGGCGGTACTGCCGGTAGCGGGTGCGGTATTCATTAATTTCAATGATTTCGCCAGCTGGTTCATGCACCCGGTTCAGGGTCGCTGTATTTTCATTGGTGCCATATCCTCCTTCACCGTACTCGTAGATGTAATCGCCCATATGAACCACCACATCTACATCAGATTCAGCTACTGCACCGTACACGTTGAACAGCCCGGCCTGCAAGTTTGCACAGGAAAGCACCGCTATTTTCACATCGTTTGCTTCTCCGGTAGCAGGAAGCGTTTTGGTTTCACCTGTTGCAGATACGGCCTGGGTACGGTCGTTGCGGAAACGATAGTAATAAGCGTTATTAGAAATTAACCCGCCCACATCTACATTTACCGTGTAATCACTGCCTGTGTCAATTTCTACCGTTTCGCTGGCTACCAGATTATTAAAACTGGCATCCGAAGCTACATCAAGGATAATTTCTGGTTTGTTAATCTCGTTACTGGCCGGGGTGTAGCGGGTCCAGAGAATGATATTGGTTTGCGAAGGGTCAAAGCTGGCTACGCCTTCAAAGAACCCAAATTCACCTTTAGCAGTAAAACTTTCCCCGTCATCGCAGGAGGTAAGGAACACAGGTAGTACTGCTGCCCCTCCGGCGGCCATAACAGAATTTCTGATAAATTTTCTTCGGCTCAGGGCCTTGAGTATTAACTCTCTTTTCATGTCGTTTCAATACTGATTATTCTCGTTTTCCGGGTAGGTGTTATGAATTTTACCCAACGTTAAAAATAATGGGCTGCTTTGAGGGCAAGGTTAAATTAGTATTAGCAAATTGTTAAGTGATGATAACCACTTTACGGCAAGGCAGCATGCAGGATCGCTGAAAAGGATTGTATTTTGCCTTGGATTACCTCTGTTTTACATTTTATTTACGCTTTAACCGAAAATGAAGAAAATTACCGAATCTACTTCTCGCTATAATGACCTGGAGAAAATGGAGGTGCATGAAATTGTTGCTTCTATAAACCGGGAAGACCAGTTGGTTGCCCAGGCGGTCGGGGAATGCCTACCGGCCGTAGAAAGGCTGATCGAGGCAATTCTGCCCAACTTCAGCAGGGGCGGCCGCTTATTTTACCTGGGAGCTGGAACCAGTGGACGTTTAGGAGTGGTTGACGCTTCTGAAATACCGCCTACTTTCGGCATGCCCCACGATCGGGTAATCGGGCTAATTGCTGGGGGTGACGGGGCAATTAGGAAAGCAGTAGAATTTGCCGAAGACAGTCGGCAGCTGGCTGCTAACGACCTGGATGCTTACCAACTCTCCGGGCAGGACGCATTGATCGGCATTGCAGCCTCGGGTACTACACCCTACGTAATCGGCGGGGTTGAACATGCAGCTAAAAAGGGTTGTGTTACGGGCTGTATTACTAATAATGCCGGTAGTCCGCTGGCCCTGGCCGTTCAGCATCCGATAGAAGCGCTTGTTGGCCCTGAGTTTGTAACCGGGAGCACCCGGATGAAAAGTGGTACGGCCCAGAAAATGATCCTGAACATTGTATCAACCGCCCTTATGATAAAAATCGGTCGGGTGAAAGGAAATAAAATGGTAAATATGCAATTGAACAATAACAAGCTGGTTGCACGTGGTGTTCGTTTTATAGAGGAGGAACTGGGTATTCCGGAAGAGGAAGCCAGGAAACTACTCAACCGTCACGGATCAGTTCGAAAAGCCTTAGAAGCTTACAAGCAATGAAGTTAATTGTAGATAGTGGATCGACCAAAACTGAATGGGCTACCCTCGATGGTAGTAAAATTAATAATTATCAAACATCGGGAATCAACCCAGTTCACCAGGATGATAATGAAATAACTAGGGTTCTTTCTCACTTTCCATCCGGGATTAAGCCCGATAGTATTTTCTTTTTCGGGGCTGGATGCACCGGAAAAGAGCCGGTTTTGCGCATGCAAAATGCCCTGACTAAACGCTTTCCGGGAGCGGAAATTTCGGTAAAAAGCGACTTGCTTGGTGCCGTATATGCTTTATGTTATCATAAACCGGGCATTGCCTGTATTCTGGGAACCGGATCAAATACCTGCGTATTCGATGGTGAAATCATTACTGATCAGATTCCTCCACTCGGCTTCATCCTGGGTGACGAGGGAAGTGGAGCTCACCTCGGTATACTGTTACTTAATGCCTACCTAAAAAAAGGGTTACCCTACGAACTGGTTCGCCAGTTTGAAGACCAGTACCAGTTGAACCAGGAGCGTATCCTTGACAAGGTATACCGTAATCCCGAACCTTCCCGTTTCCTGGCCAGTTTTTCTCCTTTCCTGAAGGAGCACATTCAGTCGTCCGAAATCAGCAGCATGGTGCGCGAAGCTTTTATCAGTTTCTTCGAGCGAAACGTATTGCGTTACAAAGAGGCCTTTCAGCTGCCTGTTCATTTCACTGGATCCATTGCCACCAATTTCAAGCCGTTGTTAACCGAACTTGCCGACCGGTATAATTTGTCGGTTGGCCAAATTACAGAAAGCCCCATGGAAGGGCTGATCAGTTACTATAAAAACCAGGATTAACCTCCTTGTGAAGACGCTTTCCTGTAAGCGAGTTCGTAATTTCTAACCCGGTACAGGTAAGAACCCAGGTAAAATGTGCCCATGCCACTGAATACATGCCACAGAAAATGCGTACCCATGGGTAAAAACTGAATGGAAGCCCGGGCATCAATTTCGCGAAAAGCCAGCGAAATAACGAAGAGAACAACCGAAATAATCATCTGCTTTAACCCGGTATATCCCGACCGGGATAACACAAAAATAATGGGTAAAAACAGTGCTATTCCCCGGATCAGGTACGATAAATTAATTGCCGTATGGCTGGGCAAAAAACTGAACAGGTTGTAAGTAAGCAACCCTACCCCTGCAATTAGTAACAGAGCCAACCCGGTACTATTAAATACTTTACTCCAAAAATAAGCACTGATGAAAAATGTGAGGGCCACAATGGGGTATACATCCAGGTGAAGTAACCACGGAGAACTGCGGAAAGCATGAAAAAGCGTACTGCCCATTCCACCCAGTAAAAGAAAGGGCACGCAGGAAAGCAGAAAACCGTAATTTTTTAAATCTTTCCGGATTACGAACAACCAGTAAAGCGCCGGAGCTACAATAACCAGGGAAGACAAAGCATTCCAAGGTTCTACAATAAACTGATCGAGGTTGGTTTCTGCGTATAAAGGACCTCCATCGTGTAAAGTAGAATGGTACCTTTTCCACTCCTGGTTCTGAAATTGAGGGTTCATTTTATGACCAATTCATGAAATTGAAAAATTAAATAAACAACTTAAATTATTAACGGAAGAAAATCTTTCCTATTTGAGGCATGATCTGACAAATGTATTTTACAAACAATATTGTCTGAACAGCCCAGTAAATTAAGAAAACCATCTTTTAACTAAACCTGATGTTCGTATATCAGTTAAATAATAGTGTATATTTTTTAACACCTTAAACAAAAAATTATGGCTTTTGAATTACCTGAATTACCATATGCTTACGATGCACTAGAGCCGCATATCGATGCGCGAACTATGGAAATCCACCATACCAAGCACCACAACGGTTATGTAACCAAGCTGAATGCTGCCCTTGAAGGTTCACCAAACGCTGACGCGAAACTGGAAGATGTAATTAAAGATGCCGGCAAGCACGGAACAGCCGTTAGAAATAATGGCGGAGGGCACTTTAACCACTCGCTTTTCTGGACGGTAATGTCCGGCAACGGCAGTGGCACACCTACCGGAGCAATAGCCGAAGCAATTGATAAAACTTTCGGTTCTTACGATAACTTCAAGGACGAATTCAGTAAAGCTGCCGCCGGCCGTTTCGGTTCAGGATGGGCATGGCTAATTGTAACCGATAACGGGGAGTTGAAGATCACTTCTACGCCAAACCAGGATAACCCGCTGATGGACGTGGCTGACGAGAAAGGAACGCCGATCCTCGGACTCGACGTGTGGGAACATGCTTATTACCTGAACTACCAGAATAAGCGTCCCGATTAC
>CAZIWJ010000020.1:0-26094 GCA_964542855.1 uncultured Roseivirgaceae bacterium | reverse complement strand
TCTTAGCTCAGTTGGTTCAGAGCACCTGCCTTACAAGCAGGGGGTCACTGGTTCGAGCCCAGTAGGACCCACGAAAAAAAAGGGATCACCACGATTCCTTTTTTTTATGTTCAACGGTATCCTTCCGCTTGTAGATTGAACAGTTCGGCATACTTCCCGTCCTTTTGTAAAAGTTCATCATGGGTGCCAATTTCAAGTAGCTGCCCATTTTGTAGTACGAGTATTCTATCGGCCATACGTACAGTAGAAAAACGGTGAGAGATAATTACAGCCGACTTACCTTTAGTTAAGTCAGTGAAGCGAAGGAATACTTCATATTCGGCCCGTGCATCGAGAGCAGCAGTAGGTTCGTCAAGTATCATAACCTGAGCATCTCGCATGTAAGCCCGACTGATAGCTACTTTCTGCCATTCTCCTCCGGAGAGATTAACACCTTCCGCGAATCGTCTTCCAATCATCTGGTCAAAACCAGATGGTAAATTGTCTATCACCTGGTTAGCCATTCCTTTGTGAGCAGCTTCTGTAATTTGGTTCTCATTATCTTGCTCTTCAATGTTGCCAACGGCAATATTTTTTCCCGCCGTTAGCTGATAGCGAACAAAATCCTGAAATATTACGCCAATAGTTTTACGCAGCGACACCGGATCATACTCACGAATATCTACACCGTCCAGTAATATCCTGCCCTCATCGGGATCGTACAAACGGGCGAGTAGTTTAACAAGCGTTGTTTTACCAGCTCCGTTTTCTCCTACCAGGGCCAATTTTTCTCCCGCATGAAGAGTAAAATTTAAATGACGAACGGCCCACTTATCAGTATTGGAATAGCGGAAGCCTACATCTTCAAAAGTAAATCCAGTTTTAATAGGGAATGGAGCCTGCAATGCATCAGGTGAAGAATTAATACTGGGCTTCAGGTTAAAGAAGGCAAAGAAGTCGCTGAGGTAAAGAGCATTTTCAGCAACATTAGAAAATTGGTTTAACACACTTTCCAATAGATTTCTCAACCGCATAAACGAACCAGAAAGGAAAGTTAAATCACCAATAGTTATCTGTCCACTAATGGTTTGAAATATAATAACAACATATGCAGAATAATAGCCAACACTGCCAATAACTGCAAATAAAGATCCCCAGCTTGCTCTCGAAATGGCGATCTTTTTATTTTCATGGTAATACCGGTTGGCTAAATTCTTAAAATGCGAAGCCAGGAAATCTGATAAACCAAAAATCTTAACTTCTTTAGCCGTATCGTCGCTAGCCCCTATGTAGCGGAAATAATCCAGTTCCCTGCGTTCCGGGGTCCAACTACGATTCAACGAATAGCTTCTTTCGTTAAAGTAAGTTTCACCAAGAAATGCAGGAAAAACGGTAATGATTAAAATTAGAATTAACCACGGATTGAAAGCTATTAGACCAGCCGCCAGAAAAGCCATGGTTATAACACTTTGTACCTGGCCGAGAACCTGAGATATTAATATTGTTCTGCGTACGGTCTGCTGTCGGGCTCGCTCCAGTTTATCGTAAAACTCGGCATCTTCAAATTGTACCAGGTCGAGTTTTCCGGCATGTTGCATTATCTTCACAGAAGTTTCATTAGAAAAAAGGTCCCCCAGCAAACTATCGATCAGGGAAACCGAGCGGTTAAAAACATCGGATAAAACCGCCAGGCCCAACTCTGAACCGATGAGTATAAACAGGAATTGTAGTTCTTTTTCTCCTTCCAGGCTGTTGAGGCGGATCACCTCATCAATAATGAGCTTACCAACATAAAGCATGGATACGGGTATACCTGAACGTAATAATCGAAGAACTGCATTCAGGATGAGTAGTCGGGGACTCGTTTGCCAAACCAGTTTAAAAAAAGGTGGCAGGTTTTTTAGTGCTTCAAAGCGCTCCTTGCTACTTAAAACTTTCTTATTTTCAGTACGCTTACTACGGGAGGTAGAAGCATTTGATTTTCTAGACATGTATACTTGAGTAATTAAGTGCTACAGGCACTCTCTGTTGGTGTAAAAAATAACTAATCCTGAATACTTCGTGATTAAACAATTCCTGGTACTTGCCAAACGTACCCTGCGGAGAAACAGTTTTTTACCCTGGCAAATATTATAAGCTTAGTGGTGCCTGTAAGTCAGAGGACCTGGAATAAATAGCTTCGATTATTTTATTCCTGAGATTGCAACTGTTTACCCCTCTTACGGTAACTGAACCATTTACAGGTCACGACCTTAACACCTACCACACAGCTGGCTATGGTGCTTAGCAGAAATATTTTCTGATAGCAATGAGCAATGAAATTATACAGGCGGAAGCCAGGAATAAATAAGCTGTTAAAAATAGCCTGATAGCTTTTTCACTTATTGTGTGTCTGTACTGGTTAGTGCTGCGCTATTCAGTAAACCACGGTAGGCAATTGAGGCAGTATGGAGAAGCAACTTTCCTTCTTTTCAAATGGAATATAAATTTGCGGATGAACGGTATAATGCCCCGTATAAAGTGGAGAAAAAGTAGCTGTAGTTAATTTATCTGTTTTCAACCCTGGCTATCGGAACGGCATTTCTGGGTATTTTCAGTTTAATAGCCTGTGTGTTAAAAACCCGGGAAAAATAAATTGCAATACGTCAGGTATCAGGAGAGGGATACTCCTCTTTAATGGTGTAGCTGATGTACTGCGTTTAAAATAAAAATAAGCTGCCTGGCAACCGTTGCAATATGATGTTACCCGGTTAACAGGCAGCATTATTAGGGGTAAAGTATTATACTAATCAGTCGCCGCTGCTATCTTCCATCATACGAGAAAGAAAAGGGACAATATCTTTTGCTCCGATTCTTCGGGCAATAATCTTCTTCTTTTCATCTAAGATGAATATTCTGGGGGTACTAACAATATTGTATTCGGCCCGGAAGTTACTACGTGCCTGCAGGTCAGCAGCATTAATCCACTCCAGTTTATTTTCTTTAATGTAGTTTTGCCAGTCTTCTTCTTTGGTAATGGTGCAAATGCCCATGAAGGCTACATTCTTTTCTTTAAACTGCTCGTAAGCATCATAAACAATTGGAGTTTTCTTCTTGCAGTTTCCGCAGTTTGGATCATAAAAATAGAGAACGGTATAGTTTCCTTCCACGGAGTACAGGTTTACTGGTTCTCCATTTTGGTTGGCCAAAAACATTTGAGGGGCTTTTTTACCGATTAGGTTAGGTTCAAGTTCATTTACCCGATCCTCGATTTTTTCCATGGTTTCCGGATCTACCCAACCGGCATCACCGTCCAGGTAAAATTCTTTAGCCAGAGTAACAAAAACGTTTTCCATTCCCATCATCGTAGAAGTCTCGTATTTGTTGGTAACCGTTACCAACACGTAACGGAAAGTTTCCTCACTATCCATCGCCATTTCAACTACCCTACGGGCAGCTGCGCTGGTGGAATCAGGGTGGGGAACGGTATAGCGATCGAGGTATTCCATAATCCGATTATGGTAAATCGGTGTACGAAGCATTACTGGGCTGGATAAGTCAATATTATCAAAATAATGATCCCGGTAAAACAGGTATTCAGTAATTGGGTCTCCACTGTTAGCCGCCTTCAGCTCTTCAGGAAGAGCAGGTTTTTCAGAACCACGGATAATTTTGGTTACGAGTGAGCCCGGATTATTATCGGCAATATCCTTGCGAAAGGCCCTCAGCTCCTGGTCAATCTGTTGTAGCTGCCGGCGAAGTTGTTCTCCCTGTTCCCCGTTAGGATCTTCAAGGTTTTTTAGCTGCTCCTGAATGGCCGCTGCTTCCCGCTGCTTCTCAATACCTTTTTTCTGAAAAGAATTGAACAATGCATTAGAAGGCGATCCTTCAACCTGCAGGTTGTTAACCAGATTTTCTTTAGACGAAGTTAATGAAAACTGTTGCTCATCTTCAGTTATCAGAACTTCAAAGTAGATACTGTTAGGAGTATAAATAAAGTATACACCAGGCTTCAGTGGTTGTTCACCAGTAAAAACTGCTTGCTCATTACTAACAGCAGCTGTATCCTGCAGGTATCGCTTATCACCGAAATGGTACCCCAGAAAGCATTCCTCATCGGTCATACCACTAATGTTAACGGATATCCTGTAGGCATCATCGGCCAGCACAAAAGAGGGGAGAAATAGAACAATCAGTACAATCCAACTAATATTCTTCATGGTTATTTGTTTTAGTCTTCAGGATATGGAATAAATAAAAAATTGGTGAAATCCTGGTCCACAACAAACAGGCAACAGAACTCATCCGGGTTTTTATATACTTTTTTAAAATCATCAGCTTTGTCTACTAGCTTTCGCTGCAAAAATTCGTCCAGGTAAGTAATGTAGTAATTCCAGTTAATGGCCATTTCTCTCCTGCCAACAAGAAGCTGCCCAATCGGGATATCAATTTTAGAAATCGGAAAAATCGGATAGTCGGAAAAACCTTTTACCCGAATTTGGTAGGAAGCATCCTTAAGCGTATCAGCTACCACCAGAAAGTCTTCTGAAATACTACCCAGGTATTTTCCATTCAGCTCAGGACTGTTACTGAAGTCAATATTTTCCATAAAAGTGAATGTACGGTAATAATTATCAATGATTTGTTAACGAAATAAGTAATAAAGCGTATAACTTGTTCCCCATTAAATGCCCCGGCTTGTAAGATATTACCCAAATTTAATCCTGACTTACGTGAATGGTTAACCTGAACCGCTGCATTATACTGCTTTTCTGCCTGTTGGCTATAAGTTCCTGTATGGTGTTACCCCTAACCCGCAAGGCAAAGTTGGCAAAAGCTATCCGCAAATCATCGGTGTTTACCAGTAACTTTACCGGCTTTGCTCTTTATGATCCTGAAAAGCAGGAAGTATTGTATGCTCATCAGGACGATAAGTACTATACACCTGCTTCAAATACCAAATTGCTTACTTTTTACGCTGGCCTTAAAATGCTGAGCAACCAGGTTCCGGCTTTGCAATACTGGAAAGAGGGAGGAAAATTATATTTTACCGGAACCGGCGACCCTTCATTTTTACATCCGGACCTCAATAAAGAAGATAGCACAAAAGCAGAAAGCCCGGCCTACGAGTGGCTGAAAAAGCAAAAAGATACACTGGTTTATGTTGAGCGGCCCTTTAGCGATAAAAGACTGGGCCCAGGGTGGGCCTGGGATGATTATAATAGTGCTTATTCGGTTGAACGCTCTTCATTCCCCATTCACGGAAACTTTGCCCGGTTTAACTATGATAGTATCAACGATCATTTAAAGGTTCAGCCTCCTTTCTTTTCGTCGTACCTGCTCAACGATACTGCCAGGGAAAAAAGAATAGAACGAGAATTAAATGAAAACTACTTTACTTACGGTAAACTTCCCGACTCACTTGAACAGGATGTACCTTTCCGTACATCTAAGGTAATTAAACTAGCTCTTTTAAATGATACTCTTCCTCAACGCATTAAAGTTCACAAAGGGAAAAAACCAGATTCGCTTCGTACTTACTACAGCATACCTATCGATTCAATTTATGCCCCGATGCTTAAAGCCAGTAATAATTTCATTGCCGAACAAATTTTGCTGCTTTGTTCATCGGCTTACCAGGATACATTAAGTAGTTTCTGGACCATCGATGAAATGAAAAAACGCTACCTTGATAACATGCTGCCCGATACGGTAGAGTGGTACGACGGATCGGGCTTATCTCGCTATAACCTGCAAACTCCCAGAAATTTAATCCGATTGTTGCAAGCCATCAGAGAAGAAATTAACGATGATGAACGTCTGTTTAGGCTGATGGCTGCCGGAGGAGAAAGCGGAACCATCGAAAAATGGTACGCAGGAAAAGATGAACCCTATGTGTTCGCCAAAACGGGTACCTTGAGAAATAAGCACTGCCTCAGTGGGTACGTTAAAACTGACAGCGGGAATATCCTGTTGTTTTCGTTCATGCATAACAATTATACCTTCTCCACAAGCCGGCTCAAGAAAGAAATGAACAGTGTGCTACAATTAATCAGAAACAAATTCTAATTATAGGCAATACACCATCTTGTGTAGACTCAAACTGTAGATCAGTCTATTGAGAATACCAACAGTATTATGCCTGCGTTTATGTACGTATATTATTGTTAATATAACCAACCGTTATGGGAAAAACTATTGCCATTCATGTGCTGGGTTGGACGGCGTTCTACTTGTTCAACTTTATTCTGTTCAGCATCCCTTTTACTACAGAAATTTTGTTTCGATATTCACTGGGTTTTATTTCTATCATTATTCTTTATTACACTAATTCCGAAATCTTCATTCCCAGGTTGCTGGCCAAAAAGAAAGTCGGGCTATACATTTTAACTCTTGCTGCCTGTATGACGGCCATTGCGCTCTACTATTTGTGGATACAAATTACTTTCCATACTAAATATTTCTACGAAAACGACTGGTTTAAATACTGGATCATTAACCGTTCGAGCATGAACGCACTGCTGGCTTTAACGGTAAGCAGCAGCTTGAAAATGACCAAAGAGTGGTTTAAAAACGAGCGGCTTAAAAAGGAAATGGAGAATGAAAAACTGGTATCGGAGCTGGCGTTTCTCAAGTCGCAGGTTAACCCCCACTTTCTGTTCAATAACCTGAATAACATCTACTCCCTGGCTAACAAAAAATCAGATGACGCAGGCCGTGCCATCGTAATGCTTTCAGAGTTAATGCGCTACATGTTATACGACTCGTCGGCTGAAAAAATTGGACTGGAAAAGGAGGTTGAATACCTTAAAAATTATATCGAGCTGCAAAAACTGAGAATCAGAGGAGAAGCCGAAATATTCTTCGATATTGAAGGCTCAATGGTGGGAAAGAATATTGAACCTATGCTACTAGAACCTTTCGTGGAAAATGCATTCAAACACAGTGACATATTCCAGCGAAATTCCTCTATATTTATAGAATTGAAAGTAACCGAAGATAGTATCTATTTCAAGGTTAAAAATAGTGTGGGGCGTATTAAGCACAGTAAGGATAAAAATTCGGGCATCGGTTTACAGAATATACGCAGAAGATTGAAACTGCTGTATCCTCAGCGTCATAACCTTACCATTGAGGAGAACCCTGATCATTTTACTGTAGAGCTAAATCTGTTCCTGCAGCCACAACGAGAACTGACAGAAGAAGCCCATGATCAAGTGTATAGCTATTGATGACGAACCGCTGGCGCTGGAACTGCTAGAAGATTTTATCTCAAAAGTACCATTTTTCCAACTGGCCGGAACATTTCAAAACCCCACCAATGCTATATCTCTTTTACACGAACAAAACGTTCAGTTGCTGTTCCTGGATATACAAATGCCTGAAATTACTGGCCTGGAATTCCTGAAAAGCCTGGAATCGAAACCTAAAGTCATCTTCACCACGGCATACTCCGATTATGCACTGGAAGGATTTAACCACGATGCAGTAGATTACCTCCTGAAACCCTTTACTTTCGATCGTTTTCTGAAAGCCTGCAACAAAGCTTATCGACTCATCGCTGCTCAACAAATAAACGATCCGGAAAAGGATTATATGTTTATTAAGTCGGGTTATGACACTGTTAAAATTAAATTCCAGGATATCCAATACGTTGAGGGGTTTAAAGATTACGTTAAGATTCACCTCAAAGAAGGCCACCCTGTGCTTTGCCTTATCAGCATGAAAGCCTTACTGGAAAAGCTGCCCGCTAACTTTATCCGCGTACACCGTTCGTTCATTATCGCTTTCGATAAAATAAAAATTATTCAGCGCAGGCAAGTTAAAATCGGCGATACTGAAGTGCCTATTGGCGATATGTACCGGGAGGCCTTTTTCCAAATGGTTGAACAAGACCTGTAATAAATCAGATTTCATTTTCTATTTTCGGCCTATCTTTTTGGTCAATCCAATACAACATGAAAAGTATATATACTCTGCTCTTGCTTATGGTTGCAGCATCTACTCTTGCCCAAAATAACCTGCAAAGCCCGAAAGAATTCCTGGGCTACTCACTCGGCGACCGGTTTACTCCTCACCACCGGATTATTCGCTATTTTGAACACGTGGATGAAGTAACTGACCACGTATCTCTTCAGCTTTACGGTGAAACCAATGAACACCGCCCACTAATGGTAGCCTGCATTACTGCACCGGAGCATGCCGGTCAGCTGGAAGAAATCCGAAAACACCACCTGGGTGAAATAGGAATGGAAAAGAAAACCTCGCTGGATAAAGAGTTGGCAATTGTCTGGCTCAGCTACAACGTACACGGAAACGAAGCTGTAGGCTCGGAAGCCGTAATGGACGTACTACACGAACTGGCCAATGAGAAAAATACTACCGCCAGGCAATGGCTGCAAAATACTATAGTTATCCTCGACCCGTGTATTAACCCCGATGGGCGGGAGCGATACGTAAGCTGGTACAACCGTACAGGGGGTGAATTTACTAACCCCAACCCAGAGTCTGTAGAACACCACGAACCGTGGCCGGGTGGCAGAACTAATCATTACCTGTTCGACCTGAACCGCGACTGGACCTGGTTGTCTCAAAAGGAAACCCGCCAGCGAATAGCGCTGTACAACCAGTGGCTTCCGCATGTTCATGCCGACTACCACGAACAGGGGGTCAACAGCCCTTATTATTTTGCCCCGGCGGCAGAACCTTACCATAATTTTATTACCGACTGGCAGCGAGAGTTCCAGGTTGTGATTGGGAAAAATAACGCAAAATATTTCGATGAAGAAGGCTGGCTATACTTCACGCGCGAACGCTTCGACCTGTTTTACCCGGGATATGGAGATACTTACCCTATTTATAACGGGGCTATCGGTATGACCTATGAGCAGGGTGGTTCGGGCCGTGCCGGTTTGGCGGTTGTTATGGAAAACGGTGATACGCTAACCCTGAAAGATAGAATAGCCCACCACGTCAGCACCAGCCTATCAACCATCGAAGCTACTGCTAACCAGCATACGAAAGTTATTGAAAACTTTAAATCGTTTTATAACGAGGGGCAAACTAACCCGAAAGGCATTTATAAGTCTTACGTTATTAAAACAACAGGAAATGAAGATAAGGTCGAGGCCCTGAAATCACTCTTCAAAGCACATAAAATTCAATTTGGTACGGCCAGTTCCTCCTCTAAACCACTCAACGGGTTTAGTTATGCCAATAACCGGAACGAAAATTTTCAGTTGCAGCACTCCGACCTGGTTGTATCGGCTTACCAGCCGAAATCTACGCTGGTGCAAATTCTATTCGACCCCAAGCCCAACTTAAGTGATTCTATCACCTACGACATTACATCCTGGGCTTTGCCTTATTCCCACGGACTGGAGGCCTATGCTTTAACCAGTCAAATTGAGGTGAAACCAGAAGAAGAAGCCAGCCCGGTTGTAAATAATGAACCGGTGAAAGATGCTTATGCCTACCTTTTACCCTGGAAAAGCGTGGAAGATGCCAAACTGCTGGCGAAAGCATTGAGCGGAAAAATAAAGGTGCGCTACGCTTCAGAATCATTTGTGCTGGAAGGACAAAGCTATGCCCCAGGCACACTATTGTTTACACGTGCCGATAATCGCAATAACCAGTCATTCGGAGAAGAGCTTAGCCGAATGGCTAATGATTTAAATAAAGAGTTAATCCCGGTGCAAACCGGCTATTCCGGCAATGGAATTGATTTAGGGTCTAACAAAATGCACTTCATCGAAGTACCAAAAATTATCCTGCTTACCAACGAACCGGTTTCTTCCTATGCTTTTGGGGAAGCCTGGCACTTTCTGGACAGTAAACTTGGGTTTCCCATTACTATTGTGCGAGCTAAAGAGTTAAGTACAATTAAGCTGAACGACTACAATACTGTTATAATGCCTTCCGGATCTTATTCTCTGGAAAAAGAAATGCAGGATCAACTGACTAACTGGATAAAAGCTGGAGGAAAGGTAATTGCTATGGAAAAAGCGGTAAACACTTTCCTGAACAGCGATGAATACAAGCTAGGAAAATATGCAGGTGAAGAAGAAAAGAAGCGACTGGAGAAAATAGAAGAAGAAAGACAGGAAAATTATAAAATAGCCCCTTACGGAAGTGAAGAACGAAGGCAAATTAGTAACTACATTTCCGGAAGTGTGTTTAAGCTCACAGTCGATAATACTCACCCGCTGGGTTTCGGTATACCGCAGTATTACCACAGTTTGAAGCGTTCCGGAACACGGGCCGCCTTACTACCTAAAGGCCGGAATGTCGGGTATATCAAAAACGCTGAACAAGCCAGGGTGAGTGGCTTTGCCGGGGCTGAAAGCCTTCGCGAATTAAACGAATCTTTAACGTTCGGAGTGGAAGAAGTTGGCCGGGGAGAAGTAGTTTATCTGCTCGACGATCCTTTATTCAGGGGGTTCTGGTACAACGGGGAGCTAGTATTCAGTAATGCTTTATTCCTGGTTGGTAACTAATTATTCGTCAATAACAGCAACTTCATAAATATTGCTGAAGGTTTTGTAAACCAACTGGTAGGTGCTGTAAGGTACGTTGAACTGGTAATAACAAGTTTCATCGAAACCCTGAGAACCAATAGTAAGTCCATACTTATCTATAACTTGCATCACCTTGTTGGTAACCTCGTAGGAAAACCGAATGGCAAGGGGTCGGGTAATGAAGTACTGCTTAAACCTACCCGCTTCCAAAGCTTCGGCGGCAGCAATTTTATAAGCATTAATTAGTCCGCCAACACCCAGCTTGGTTCCACCAAAATAGCGAATCACTACAACCAGTACATCTTTCAGGTTGGCCGATCGAACCTGGCCCAGAATAGGATCACCGGCAGAGTGTTTAGGCTCGCCATCGTCGTTGGCCCGGTATAGCTCTACTTCTCCGGGAAGAGCTTTCAGCAGGTAAGCATAGCAATGGTGGCGGGCATCGTGGTAGGTGTTTCGTAATTCCTGCAGCCGGGTTTCAATTTCATCCATTGAAGTAACCGGATAGGCGTGGGCAATAAACTTACTCCCTTTTTCTTTATACCACCCCTCTGAAGGCTCAGCAAGCGACCAGTAACTATCTTCCATAGATCGATTGAAAAGCTACCGGCAGGTGATCAATAATATCGGTGGCAATTAAAGAAGGTATACTAAGGTGTTCGGCAGCCCGGTCGCCGGCCAGGCCATGGAGGTGCATCCCGATGATGCCAGCTTTTTTTATGTCGCCGAACTGGGCAATCAGTGCAGTTAGCAACCCGGTAAGTACGTCTCCGCTCCCGGCAGTACTCATTCCAGGATTGCCCGTAGAGTTAAAGTAAACGTTCCCCTCCGGATCAGCAAGTGCACTGTAAGCTCCTTTGAGCAGTACATGACACCGGTGTTCCCGGCTAAAATGTTGTAACAAAGATAACCGCTCTTCAGAATTATTAGCTTTTCCGGCTAGTCGGGCAAACTCACCAGGATGAGGGGTAAGTAAACAATTAGCAGGTATTTTCTTCAGTAATGAAGCGCTAGATGAAAGCAGGTTAAGGGCATCAGCATCCATAATTACCGGAACGGCAGAATCATTCAATGCTGTGAGTAATGCATCGAAAGCCTGGAGAGTGAGGGCATGCGTACCGATCCCTGGTCCGATGCCCAGGCTGTCAATGCTTTCTAGCATGGCCCGCGGAAAATTAGTCAGGTAATAATCTTCAGGGTCAGTAAGTGTCATGGCCTCCGGTACGGCGGTTTGCATAATCGGGTAACCACAGCCCGGAATAAATGCGGTAAGTAAACCAACCCCTCCCCGCAGACAAGCTCTGGAGGCTAATACAGCAGCCCCCATTTTACCGTAACTTCCGGCAACCAGCATACTTCTGCCAAAGGTTCCCTTGTGCGCGTGTTTGGGGCGTTTTGGTATGCCCAGGTCAGTATGATCGCTGGTAATGTAATGATAGGGGGTATCCGTTTGATTAATAAAATCCTGGCTCAACCCAATGTCTACTACCCACCATTTACCAACGTATGGTTCATGTTCGGCAAAAAGAAAAGACAATTTGGGAAGCTGGAAGCTAATAGTATGCGTAGCCCGGATAACGATATCTTCGGGCGAAGCAGAATGTTCAGCAAATAAGCCAGAAGGAATATCAACGGATACCACTTCGGCTCCTAACCGGTTAATATGGTTAATACAGGTAGCGTAATATCCACCTGCAGCACGATTTAACCCGGAACCAAAAATAGCGTCAATAATTACCCCACCTTTAATTTCCGGAAGTGCCGTATCCCAAAGCTCCTGTATAGTAACTCCAACTTCGTTAAGTTGCTGATAATTGATTTCCGCATCAGGGGAAAGAGCAGATCCTGGCTTACGAACAATAAAAGTAGATACATTGTACCCTCTGCTTTGTAGCAGCCTGCTGATTGCCAGTCCATCACCACCATTATTTCCTGATCCTGAAAATACGATAACGTTACACCGATTAGGATAAAGCAGGATAAATTGCGTAACAAACGCGCTACTGGCTTTTTCCATTAACTCGGTAGAAGCAATGGGCAAATACTTTATAGTGTATTGATCGGCAGCGCGGGTCTGTTCTGCTGATAAAATTTTCATCTGTAAAGCTAGTTCTGGTTTACCGGAGACGGGGTTACCTGTGCGGGTTGCCGAATTTTGCCCGTAAAAAGAATAGCATTAGTAAACTTTTCGCGGATTACAAAAACGAAAGGCTTGTCAAATACCAGTGTTGAAGCATCCGGCACAACACTAGTTAATTCGGTTGTAGTACCTTGCTCATCAATTTCAATTGTGGCCTGGTGAATAATCTGGCTGATTTTTCCTTTTTTAACCCCTTCCAGCATGGCCGATAAATCGGGCGATTGCTGATCGGAGAACACGGATTGCATACCCAGCGAAGAAAGTGACTGGTTAAGCTGGGCAGTAGCGCTTAATTTAAATTTGGGAAGTTGAAGGCTGGAACTTACGGTATCAGCTGTACTAAGCAGGTAATCAAATTGATCGGCCCCCATGTTATTGATTAGCTTACTCAGCGAATAATCTTGTTCTGGCATAAGTACCGTCATCGAGTACTGCTTATTACCAAAAGGAATATCAGCTACCAGCAAAGAATCAGTACGGTTCACTGTAAATACGGTCAGATCGGCATACATCATTTCGCAACTGGTTTGGCTACCTGGTTCCGGGTAAAAGGGGGCTAAACGGGTTTTCCGCTTATCAAATGCATAAGTCCAGTCGGCTTTAAAGTTAATGCTGTTCACAAAGTAAACGTCGTCGCCCGACTGAGTTCCGGAAATAATATTGTTCGCCCCGGCCTGGGTTTTATTGTCAACCCAGTCGTTGATAATCGATTCCGCCCTGGGGTTACCAAAAGGCACATCTTCTACCCAGGCTTCGTAGTAAGCGGCCATCAGATCTTTAAACAGCGGGTTAATATCATGCTCCCGGTTGTACCAAACGGCATTGGCAACATTAAACGTAACCCGGGGGTCGATCTCGTTCAGCATAATACCCAACTCGTTGAACGCTTTATTAGCCTGGATGTTATTAATATCGCGGTAGTTCAGCGTTTGCCGGATCGATTCCCGATCAGCTCCGCTGGTGCCGTTCATTACCATATTTAGGGCTACGTTAATCGTAAGCGGTGAAACGAATACGTTTCCGTTATTTTCCTGGCTGAGTTCACGAAACAAGTTAAAAGAAAACTGGTTCGACGACCGGATAATCGCAATTTCCGCAGCACTCAGCGGCCGGAGGTCGAGATGAGTATTCACATCAGGATCAACAGCATCCTGCTGGCAGGACCAATTGCCGGCGAGGATAACGAGTAACATGACATGAATAAAAAGTCGTTTCATAAATAACTGGTAGCTACACCTTAGTGTGTTTGGCAAGATTGAAAGTAATAAAAATTATGCACTTTTCTAGTGCTGCACCGGATGGAAAGTAAGACTGTAAGCCGCATTAAAGTCTTTTCCTGCTTCCAGTTGTTGAATACCCTCCTTTGCTGTAAGATCACCGGTGCTGTTTTGCCGGTCTGCAAGCCCCAGCCAGGGTTCCAGGCAAATAAACGGTGCATTGGGTTTGGTCCAGATGCCCAGGTAAGGAAATTCCGTTAAATTCATGGTTATTACCTTCCCCAGGATTGGATGGGAAAGAGATACCTGCTCCGACCGGAGTTCCTTAAAGATAATCGCATCCTGCTCGAAATACCCATAACTCAGGTTCAAACTTTTTCTCTCCGTTACAATTTCTTTGCTTTCGCCGGTTTGCAGCCCATCCTTAATAAAATGACGTGCCAGCGTTTCAGTTCGCTGGAATTCAATGAAGTAATCGTGGAAATTGGTACCGGGTACAATGGGGCAGTTGATGGCTGGGTGACCGCCGATAGAAAAGTACATGACTTTCTCATCCTCGTTTACAACCCGGTGGTTAATGGCCAGTTGGTTCTGGTTAAGTGTGTAGGTTATTTCTAGCGTAAACCGGAAAGGATAAGCAGCCAGGGTATCTTCGTTGTGCGTTAATACAAACTTAATGGCATTATCGGTTTTTTCGGTAGCTGTAAAATGCAGGTCTCGGGCAAAGCCATGCTGGGTTTGCTGGTAGGTTTTACCGCCGTAGGTAAACTGATCGTCTTTCAGCTTACCCACAAAAGGAAACAGTAGGGGGGCATGCCGGCCCCAGTGTTGTTCATCTGCCTGCCAAATGTACTCGGTTCCGCTATTGTCGTGGAAGCTGCAAAGTTCAGCTCCCTTACTTTTAAAGGCAGCCACAAACTGGCTGTTTTTCAATGTATAGTAGGCCATAAAAAATCAATCTATATATTGAACATAACGCTCCCACTTTTCCAGTAAAGCGTGGAAATCCGGGGGCAAATCGGTATCGAACTGCTTCCATTCACCGGTTTCAGGGTGCCTGAATCCCAGGGTTTTGGCATGCAGCGCCTGCCGGGGCAGTATTTTGAAACAATTATTTACAAAACTCCGGTATTTTGAAAAAGTAGTTCCTTTTAAAATTTTATCTCCGCCGTAACTGCTGTCATTAAACAGCGGGTAACCGGCATGTTTCAGGTGCGCACGGATCTGGTGAGTGCGGCCGGTTTCCAGATTGCACTGGAGCAAGCTTACGTACCGGAGCGATTGCAGGGTTTTATAATGAGTAATAGCAGTTTTGCCTCCTTCTTCGTATGCGGTTACCACCCGGCGGTCTTTCGGGCTCCGCCCCAGGTTTACATCAATAGTTCCGTCCGGAGGATTGGGCTCGCCCCATACCAGCGCATAATAGGAACGCTCGGTAATATGATCGAAAAACTGTTTGGCCAGGCTGGTCATGGCCGCTTCGGTTTTAGCGATAACCAGTAACCCGGAAGTATCTTTATCGATGCGGTGCACCAGCCCGGGCCGGCCGGTGTTTCCCGGTAAGGTAGGCAGTTGCTGAAAGTGCCAGGCCAGGGCATTAACCAGTGTTCCTTCCCAGTTATTGTAAGCCGGGTGCACAACCATGCCGGCCGGTTTATTTACAACTAGTAAGTAATCGTCTTCGAAAACAATGTCCAGATCAATATCCTGGGGAATCACCGTGGTATCGCGGGGAGGTTCGGGCAACTGGATTACTATTTCATCTTCAGCCTGCACTTTGTAATTGGCTTTAACCAGTGCATCATTTACGGTAACAAAACCGTCTTTAATGCCCGACTGGATTTTATTTCGACTTACATTTGGGATGCGGTCGAGCAAAAACTTATCGATACGCAGGGGCGATTGTTTTTTATCTACGGTAAACTTGTAATGTTCATACAGTTCTTCGTTATCTTCTTCTGTATATTGCATAGTTGTCCTAAAAAACTGGCATGATTAATTTACCCATGAACGACGCCCCGGTGCAGGAGGTTTACCTGGGCAATGCAAAAATAAGGATTTTAATTAAGCGAGAAGACCTGTTGCACCCCGACGTACCGGGAAACAAGTTAAGAAAGTTGTATTACAACCTGCAGCAAGCTTCACGGCAACAAGCTGATACGTTATTAACGTTTGGAGGTGCCTACTCTAACCATATTGCGGCAACGGCTGTAGCAGGCAAATTAACTGGCTTTCGCACAATCGGAATTATCCGGGGCGAATCGAACCAGAACCCCACCTTAAATTACGCCCGGCGGCAGGGCATGCATTTGCATTTTATTAGCCGGGAGCAATACCGGGAAAAAGAATCTGAGGAGTTTGTTAATTCTCTTCGGGAAAAACTGGGTGATTTTTACCTGATCCCGGAAGGGGGAACCAATAAACTGGCTGTTCAGGGTTGCATGGAAATCGTGCATGATTTAAAAGGCACCGCTTACGACTACCTGTGCTGTTGCTGCGGCACGGGGGGAACACTGGCCGGCCTGGTAGCAAGCGCCGGTAAGCAGGTAAATGTGCTGGGATTTTCAGTGCTAAAAGGGTTTGCCGAACTCGATAACTTAGTAAAGGACAAGGTGAAAGAAGCTACTGGACAAGATTGTCCACCATTTTTCATTAACCACGATTTTCATTTCGGCGGTTATGCTAAAGCAAGCCGCGAACTGGTCGATTACATCAATACCTTTCGGCAAACTCACCGGGTACAGCTGGATCCGGTTTATACCGGCAAAATGTTTTACGGCGTGGAAACGCTAATTAATGAAAACTATTTCCCGGAGGGAAGTACCCTTGTCCTCGTTCACTCAGGTGGACTGCAGGGAATTGCAGGGTTCAACGAACGTTATGGAAAAAAGAAGGGTTTAACGATAATATAGGTTATCGGTGTATAAACTAACAAAACCTGCCAGGCGAAGGTATCTATTGTGACTTCAGCACGAAACCTAAAGTAAATAGGATAACTAAAAAAAGTAAAGCCGGACAAAATCCGGCTCACTTACTCAATCAACAAACACACTAACTACACTTTGAAAAGAGCTACCCTAACGTCATGCCAAACTTAAACTTGCTTAAATAAATTACGCACATCTGGAAAAAATTTTTGATCAAATGTGGATCAAGACATTACGTGGGTAATAATTTCTCTATTGTGGGTTGTATACGTTTTTCAACCTGAAATGTTTAACAGCCCTTTGAATATATCTTCTAGCCGATTGAAAAAATTTACCTTGACATCAATTTCAGACAAATTTAAGCCTTTTTTATTAATTTCTGAAATATATATCTCTTGAAAACCCAGTTTTATGCTTTCCATAACCCGATTTTCAATCTTGCTAACCCCTCTTACTTCTCCTCCCAGGCCAATTTCACCCGCAAAACATACATTTTCCGGTATTGGCTGATCTACGTACGAGCTAACTATTGACGCACATACGGCCAGGTCGATGGCCGGATCTTCGATTTTAAGTCCACCGGTAATATTCAGAAAAACATCCTGGTTTGCCAACCGAAAGCCACATCTTTTTTCCAGTACAGCCAGTAACATGTTTAACCGCTTGGAATCGTAACCGGTTGAACTACGCTGTGGTGTACCGTAGGCTGCACTGCTAACCAGCGATTGTACCTCGATTAGCAAGGGACGATTCCCTTCCATGGTGGCACCAACCGCTACCCCGTTAAGTTCTACCTTATTTTGCGACAGCAGGATTTCCGAAGGGTTGGTTACCTGCCGTAGTCCGCTGTTCTGCATTTCGTAAATTCCCAGTTCGGCGGTTGAACCGAAACGGTTCTTTACGGTACGCAGAATACGGTAGGTCATGTGGCGGTCGCCTTCAAACATGAGTACTGTATCTACCATATGTTCCAGCACCTTTGGCCCGGCAATACTCCCTTCCTTATTTACATGGCCGATAATAAAGCAGGGCGTATTAGTCTGCTTGGCGTATTTCATCAGTTCACCGGTGCACTCACGAAGTTGGGTAATGCTTCCGGCCGTAGATTCAACCGTGTCGGTATGTAGGGTTTGAATAGAATCTACAATGAGCAGGTCGGGGTGTAAAGCTTCCAGGTGGCGGAATACAGACTGCGTATGGGTTTCGGCCAGTAAATACATCTCTTCGTATTCATCGAGCCTCTTACCCAGTAGCCGCTCGGCCCGCATTTTAATTTGCTGTTCGCTTTCTTCTCCCGAAATGTAAAGGATTTTAACTTTAGGCAACTGTAGGGCAATTTGCAGCAACAGGGTAGACTTACCGATGCCCGGCTCTCCGCCGATTAACACCAGCGATCCTGGCACGATACCTCCCCCAAGCACGCGGTTCAGTTCTTTGTCGGTGCTGTTTAACCGGGTGGTTTCAGTAGTTTTTACTTCGGCAATTTTCCGGGGGGTAGCAGTGTACGCGGCTCCTTTGGAGGGTTGCCAGTTACGGGCCGACTTACTTTCGTTCACCACTTCTTCCACGTAGGTGTTCCATTCATTGCAGGAAGGGCAACGGCCTACCCACTTGGCCGATTGAGCCCCGCAATTCTGGCAGATGTATACGGTTTTGGACTTGGCCATGATGTGTATTATTAGTCAGAGGTAAAAATAAGTAGCACAGACTGGATCTCAAGCATAAAAAAAGACGCTTAGCCGAGCGTCCTTTCAATTTAAATACGCTTACCAGGTTGCTAGTTGAAAGTAGCAATCTTTCCTTTCTTGATTCGGGTGAGAAAAGAATTCATATCGCGGTTTACCAGCGGCACCAGGATGTAAAGCCCGATAATGTTCGGGAACGACATTCCCAGGAGCACACCATCAGAGAAATCAATTACACTGCCTAAACTGGCCGATGAACCGATAACAATGAATGAACAGAAAATAAACTTGTAGAGAATTACCGATGCGTTGCTGTCGCCAAACAAGAAAGTCCAGGCTTTTTCCCCGTAGTACGACCATGAAATCATGGTAGAAAAGGCAAAAAGGATTACTGCAACGGAGAGCAGGTAAGGGAACCAGTCGATAACGGTACTGAATGCGGTTGAAGTAAGTTCAATCCCATCGTTAACGGAATCGTCTTTATAAACTCCTGAAATTACAATAACCAGGGCGGTCATGGTACAAACCACCACGGTATCTACGAAAGGCTCGAGAGATGCTACAAAACCTTCGGTAACCGGTTCACTGGTTTTTACCGCTGAGTGGGCAATCGCTGCTGAACCTACACCGGCTTCATTTGAGAAAGTAGCGCGGCGCATTCCCTGGATTAGGGTTCCGATAAATCCTCCGGCAGCGGCTTTGCCGCTCAGTGCGCCGTCGATCATGGCTCCAAATGCTTCGGGTACCTGGTACAGGTTGGTTCCAATGACTACCAGGGCAGCCAGGATATAAACCCCACACATAATAGGTACAATTTTTTCGGTAACCTTGGCAATGCTTTTTATTCCACCAATAATTACGATGGCAACCAGGATGGCCATAATTACGCCGAACGCCCAGGTGTTCTGGCCAAAGAAAGTATCGGGTCCGCCAGTAATGTTTACAAACTGCTGGGCCGACTGGTTTACCTGGAACATGTTTCCGCCCCCGAAGGATGCAAGCACGGCCATAAAAGAAAAGAGGTAAGCCAACCCAAGTCCGAGGCGACCCATTCCTTTTTCGGCCAGCCCGCGGCGTAGGTAATACATAGGCCCACCGGAAATGGTGCCGTCGGCATGAACCGTGCGGTACTTTACGGCCAGCGTACATTCCACAAACTTGGAAGTCATGGCAAATAACCCGATAATTATCATCCAAATGGTTGCTCCCGGACCGCCCAGGCTGATGGCCACAGCCACCCCGGCAATATTTCCTAACCCAACGGTTCCGGATAGCGCGGCGGAAAGGGCCTGGAAGTGGGTTACTTCACCCGGATCACCCTCGTGCGTATACTTTCCTTTTACAATATCGATCGCGTGCCTGAAACCACGGATGTTAATGAATTTGAGGTACACCGTAAAAAATATAGCGGCTACCAGTAACCAGACCACAATAAAAGGAACCTGTACGGTTACGCCTTTCACGGTGGTTTCAGCAATAGGATAGAATACAATGTTGAAGATAAAATCGGCGATGGGTTTGAATAGCTCGTTGATCTGCTTGTCAACGGATTTTTCGCCGGATTCCTGTGCAAACGCGGGTACAGACGTACCCAGCAATGCAGTTAGTGACAATAAGTATCTGAACATTCCTGGCTTGTTTTCTGGAAAAGAAAGTCGAAATATACTACCTTTTTTATAAAGAGTACAAACGAATACTGGTATTCAGTAGGTAAACCATTATTCAGGACAGGTAATCAGAGCCAATCTAGCTGGTTTTCCAGTACGGAAAGGCCCTCCTGAAAAGAATGAGGCCGGTAACCCAACTCTCGTTTGGCTTTATCCAGGATGAATCCGGTTCTGGGTGGGCGTTTAGCTTTCTGGCTGAATTTGCTGGCGTCGGTACAGTGAATTAATGACTCATCCAGGCCAAAATAACGCGCCGTGGCAATAGCGATATCGTAGGGGGTCATGAATTCTTCTCCCGAAATATTGAAAACTCCTTTCGCTTTCTTTTCAGCAATGAGTAAGCAACCCAGCGCCAGGTCTTCAGCCAGGGTAGGGGTACGCCACTGGTCGTTGACGATTTGCAGTTCTTTACCTTCTTCCAGGCTTTTTTTTACCCAGAGCACAATGTTCGACCGGCTCATGTGCGGCGTGATGCCAAACACCAGTACCGTACGGGCAATGGCAAAATCAATGTTACTTTGTTGCAGGAACTGCTCGGCTTTCAGCTTACTTTCTCCGTAGAAGCTTATTGGGTTGGGCTGGTCTTCTTCGGTGTAGGGGCCGGCGGTTCCGTCGAAAATAAAGTCGGTAGACAGGTGTAGGAGGAATACCTCATGTTCAGAACAAGACCGAACCAGGTGCCGAACGGCCTCCACGTTCATTTGAAGGCAGGTTTCCTGCTCATCTTCGCACTGGTCTACGTTGGTCATGGCGGCGGTATTAATAATTACAGCCGGCTTTTCTTCTCCCACTACTTTATTTACCTCTTCGGAATTGGTAATATCCATGGTGCGGTAGTACACTTCACCGTATTCTTCGGGTAATCGGTTATCCCTCCTTCCGGTGGCAATGAGTGTGTGCTCCGGATGTTTAGTAAGCAAGGCCACCAGTTTTTGTCCGAGTAGCCCGTTGGCGCCGGTTACCAGTATTTTCATGATTCGCGTACCTGGTTAGTAGATTCCGTGAAATACGGGTTTATAAAGCTGATTTGCAACGAGATAGAAAGGGCACGCAAGTAATTAAACAAATTTGCAGGAAAATGAAGGGAACCGGGGAATGGAGAGTTCCAATAAGCACCCAATAGGTGCCGTTTATCTCTTCTGCGCCAGGCCAGCCGGCATCACAGCGTTTTGCCCGCTATTCTTCTTCCGGGTATTCGTAGCCATACTGTTTAGTAATTTTATTACGGGGTATTTCCTCAACGTTAACGCTGACGTACACCGGTTCGACCGGTTTTTCGCCCCGCGTGGGCTGGGCGGCGATGGAGTCTACTACGTTTAGCCCTTCAATAACCTCTCCGAATACCGTATAGGTATCGTCGAGGTGAGGCACTCCTCCCTCGGTAGAATAAGCTTGCAGGCGTTCGGGGGAAACGGATTGGTCCAGGTCGATATCCAGGTCTTTTTCCATGTCGGCTTTCAGGGAAACCAGGCGCTGCTGGTAGCCGATGAAATCGCCTTTTTCGTATAACTCCAGTAGTTCATTGCGAATGCCCTGGTTGCTGCCCAGCTGCAGAAAATTTTTCAGGTTTCCGTTCAGCTTGTCCATGTCGGTTCTCAGCACCTGTTCGTCATACTTTTTCCCTTGCACGATATAAAACTGGCAGGCGCTCGATTCCCGGTCGGGGTTCACCCGGTCGCCCCGGCGGGCGGCGGCCAGCGCTCCCTTTTTGTGGTAATACTTTTCGTTGAATTCGGCCGGGATGGTACTGCGCAGCAGTTCGTTTAGTTCTTTATCGGAGCGATCAGCACCTTTTTGGGTTGTTACATCACCGCCCTGGATCATAAAATCCTGGATCACCCGGTGAAACACCGTGCTGTCGTAATACCCCTGCCGGGCCATTTTCAGGAAGTTAGCTTTATGGCCAGGCGTACCATCGTAGAGAATGGCTTTCATATCGCCGTATTTGGTGTGAAAGGTAATAAGGAAATCGTCTTTTTTATCGCAACCGGCAGAAGAGATCATAACAGCAAGGATTAAATAAAATACAACTCGGGTGTACGGCATATTACATATTATCTAGTTCTTCTCTAATTTCTTTAAGCATAGAATCACCCCCGTCTTTCAGAACTTGTTCACCCAGCCTTCTTCCGGCTTCTGTTGCTTCGCTAACCGGGCACATCAGGTTCCGGCGAAGCATCACCTTGCCGTTGAGCGAAACAATGCCGCCGGTGATGAACAGCTCCTGTTGGTTATCCTGCAGGGTGGCCAGCGCAAAGGAAGGAATACTGCACCCGCCCCGCAGGGTTTTCAGGAAAGCCCGTTCGGCGTACAACCGGTAGGCGCTTTCGGTATGGTTTATAGCCTGCTTTACTGCCTGCCGGAGATCCGGGTTTACCGATTCGTGTACTTCCACCGCCACACTGCCCTGCCCAACAGCCGGGGTAAACTGGTCGGTAGGTAACTCTTCCCGAATCAGGTCGCTGTTGCCCATGCGATGAATGCCGGCAAAGGCCAGCAGCATAACATCGCACTGGCCTTCTTTCATTTTCCGCAAACGGGTTTGCAGATTTCCGCGCATATCCACTGCACGGTGTTGGGGGTAGTAGTGCTTCAGCAAGGCCCGGCGGCGCATGGAAGAGGTGCCGATGACCAGCGACCGTTCGGTGTTCAACTGAATACCGGCCTCGTGGCTAACCATGACATCGTTTACCTTCTCCCGTTCGGTAAAAGCAATAATGTGGAATCCTTCTTCCAGCTGTGATTGCAGGTCTTTGGCGCTGTGCACGGCAATATCTATCGATTTTTCGGCCAGTTGCTGTTCAATAGCCTGGGTAAAAACCCCTTTTTCACCGATGGCTGCAATGGCTACGTCCTGCCGCTGATCGCCGCGGGTATCGATGGTAATAATTTCGGGCTCCAGCCCGTCCTGCTTCAGCAAGCGGCTTACATATTCGGCCTGCCACAGGGCCAGCTTACTTCCTCTAGTTCCTATGCGTACTTTCATGCCGTTATTTTATGAGGCGGTTAATGCGCAATGATACATCCATAATGGTAATCTTCGGGCTGGCATTCCGCTCGATGTGCTCAATGGCTTCATTTAGTAATTGAATAAGGGCAGTTAGCTTTTCCGGGTTCATTATTTTACTGAAATTCGTAACAAAGTTCAGTTCTTCGCCCTGCAACTGGTGCAGTGCAAAGGGCTCATCGCTGTGGTTGCTTAGTGCAGCTTCGGCAAACATGGTTTCGCGCATCATGATAAGCCCGTAATGCAGGAAATTAATCTGCTTCATTTTTCCCAGCCGGGCAAAGGTATCGAGAGTTTCCTGTAATTTGGTGAAATTCATCCGGTAGCAGTTTCGCATCCAGGTGCGAAACAGGATGTGGTCGCGGTCGTCAACCTCGTTAATCAGTTGCAGAGCCTGCCGCATGTTGCCGGCTGCCAGCAGGGCTGCGCTTTCACTTTCTGGCCGGCCGTAGCCTTTAGCCGTAAGAGCAGCAATCATTTCTTCGGAGCTGAACAGGGGGATATTCACCACCTGAGTTCGAGAAAGAATAGTAGGCAGCAGCTGTTCGATGTTATTGGCTACCAGCAGAAACAGGGTTTTTTCCGGCGGTTCTTCAATAATTTTTAATAACGCATTGGCTGCTGACGGGTTAAGCAGCTCGGGTTTCCAGATAATTACCACCTTATAATTGCCACCGAAAGCCCGTAGCGAAAGTTTTTTAATGATGTTACGGCTTTCGTGCACCGGTATAATCAGTTGTTTGTTCTCTCCCTCCAGTATTTCTGCCCATTCGTCGAGGTTGCCGTAGATATTTTGCAGTAGGAACGATCGCCAGGAAGCAATGAAGGTGTCGCTGGGTTCTTTTTTTGGTGTTGAACGGTAGGGAAAGCTGAAGTGGAGGTCGGGATGAATAAACTGCTTTTCGTCGGCAGCCGGTTTTAAGTTCAGGATTTCCGACGCGTAGGCAACGGCCATGGCAAGGTTGGCACTACCTTCTTCACCCAGGAACAGCTGGGCATGAGCCAGGTGACCGGTTTCTACCGATTTTTTTAACAGGCTCTTGGTTTCATCCAGTCCGGGAATATCGGTAAAGTGCATGTTGTTCAGGGGTATGAGTTTCTATTCCGAATGCTTGTAAAGATACTGGATTACCTCCATCATTTCATCGGTCAGCTCCACGTTTCTCCGGTTCATCACCCTGCGCATCATTTCCAGGGCTTTATCGAGATCGAAGCGTTCGCCGGTGGTTGCGTTCCAGGTAAACGAAGGAATATGCTTATCGGGGAAGTTTCCACCCGAAATGTTGGCGCACACATCGACCATGGTGCCGGTATTGAACATGGTATTGATGCCCGATTTGCTGTGGTCGCCCATCATAAGGCCGCAAAACTGCTGCCCTGTACTTTCGAGTGAACAGGTATGGTGGTCATACATTTTAACCGTGCCGTAATTATTTTTCAGATTAGAGCAGTTGGTATCGGCGCCGAGGTTGCACCATTCGCCCAGCACGGCATCGCCGATGAAGCCGTCGTGACTTTTATTGCTGTTGCTGAACATTACGCTGCGGCTGATTTCCCCCCCGGCCTTGCAGTAAGGCCCGATAGTGGTTCCGCTTCGTATTTTGGTGCCAGGGTTCACTTTAGCAAACGAGCCAATAGCCGCCGGGCCCTGAATAATGCAGCCTTCGCTGAGGATGGCCCCGCTACCGATGTAAACGGGGCCGTTCTCCGCATTGATGATGGCCGCCCGGGCCTGCACGCCGGTGCCTACGAACAGGTTGTCGGGAGAATATATAATGGTATGTTTGTCGATAAGGCTACCGGCTTCCTCGTAAGGGCCAATTACCGACAGGTCGGCTTCAATTTCTGCCGGGTTCCACTGGGTGATATGCCAGGGACGGGTGAGTAACTTCACCGGCTGGTCGTATTCCATGCACTGGAAGATCCCGGAATAAGGATGGTTTTTCCTGTACCGGTTAAATTGTGCCCGGGAAGCGTGGGCAAAGAGCAAATGCCCGTCTTTCTCGAGCGCTTCTCCTTCTTGCAACAGCAGTAAAGAGTTCACCAGGGTCTGGTTGGGCAGCAGGGCGCCGTTCAGGAGGTAGAGGCTGTCGCCGGATGCGCCGGGTGGGGGGAAGAGAGCAGCAAGGTAGGGTTCAGTGAGGAAGGAAATTTCAGGTGCATGCTGCAACGGGACTACCCAACGTTTCCATTTCTCGTTGATGGTAGTGATGCCAATACGAATTTGTGCAACCGGTCGGGTGAAGGTGAAAGGTTTAAGCTGATTGCGGATAAGGGAGTGATCGAAGAATACCAGGTGCATAAACAAAAAAGCCTCTTGCATGAAAATACAAGAGGCAATATACAATGTAAAATTTGTTTACTTCTTATCGCGCTTGTAGCGTCGGTTGAACTTCTCCACGCGCCCTGCCGTATCGAGGTAAATTTTCTTACCGGTATAGAAAGGATGCGATGCAGAACTTACCTCTACTTTAACTAACGGATATTCATTCCCGTCTTCCCACTTAATGGTATCTTTGCTTTGTACCGTAGAGCGGGTCAGGAAATAGTGGTCGCTCTGCGTATCGTGAAAAATTACGGGTCGGTATTCAGGATGTATGTCTTTCTTCATCGCTAATAGAATTAGGCTCTTTCTCTAAAGGATTGCAAATATAGTAATTTTTATAGAACAAGGGCAAGGAAGCCACTCATTTATTTAAAGCTCCGGCAATAAGGCTGCCGGGAGCTGTCGTTTTTTCACCTTTCAGGACCGCAAAAGGCCACTGATGAAAGTATAACGTTAATAAGGGTAAAAATAATACCTTAAACGATTTTAATAACTATACATTATACTTATTATTTTTAATGATATAGTTTCCTTTGAAGAAACTAATAATAAAAAGAATTATAGAAGTAACTCTGCCTGTGCAGCGTGTTATAGAGGGAGTGTTTAATGAACTGTGTCAAAATTAATTCTATCCCCAAAAAACAGGGTTA
>CAZIWJ010000019.1:0-26251 GCA_964542855.1 uncultured Roseivirgaceae bacterium | reverse complement strand
CTCTCGGCTAATGCCATATTATATCTTGTTAGTTTTTGTTATAAAGGTTATGGTCTATTGCCATAAATTGCATTTTTTAAATAAATAGGACTTTAAAATGCTGTTTTTATTGTAAAAAAAAGTGGTGTAAAGTGGTGTAAAATGTTTAGCTTTGTATAATATGCTTACACAAAGCATCGTTACTCAGCAAATATGATATACCTGTGCTACTGTTTTCAGGAGAACACGAGTGTAAAATGGATCCCAAGAACCGCTTGGTGCTCCCGGCCAAAATCAAGACTGCCTTACTGGAAATATCCGGTAACCAGATTGTAATTGGCCGTGGTTTTGAGCCTTGTCTGATCCTTTATCCTCAGGCTGAGTATGACAAGGTAGCGGCGAAAGTGGGTGCGCTTAATCAGTTCGATCCGGAACAACGCAAGTTTCAACGTAACTTTTTAATGCGTAACACACCCGCCGAATTCGATGGAAACGGTCGCTTCCTCATTAACAAGCGAATGCTCGAGCACGCCAGGCTCGGCAACGCGGGGCGCGACATCCTGTTAATTGGTGCCGGTAATCGCCTGGAAATATGGCAGCCGGAAGTTTTTGATTCGGAGTTCTTTGCAGAAGAAACAGAATTTTCAACGCTGGCCCAGAAGTTCCTGGGCGGGCAATCGGAAGAAACAGCTTTGTAAATAAACTATTAACGTCACATGGAACCTTATCATCAGCCCGTACTGCTGGAAGAAAGCGTGGAAGGATTGAACCTTCAGCCGGAAGGGATCTATGTCGACGCAACCTTTGGCGGGGGTGGGCACGCCCGGCTCATTCTTGAAAAAATGCAAAATAGTATGCTGTATGCTTTCGACCAGGATCCCGACGCGGCAGAAAATGCCAAAGGGCTGAACCTGACCCTGGTGCAGGCCAACTTCCGTTACCTAAAGCGATACTTGCGCCTGTACGCCGTGCCGGCCATAGACGGGCTGCTGGCCGACCTGGGTATTTCCTCCCACCAGATCGATGATGCGGAACGGGGCTTTTCTACCCGCTACGATACGGCTCTCGACATGCGCATGGGGCAGCAGGGAGCACTCACCGCAGCAACGATCCTGAATACCTACAGTGAACCCGACCTGCAGCAGCTGTTGAGCCGCTACGGGGAAGTGCGTAACGCCCGCACTCTTGCCCAGGCTATTGGCGCCGCCCGGGTTAACGAGCCTATAAAAACGGCTTACGAACTGAAGGCCATCCTGGCCCGGCATGCACCCAGGGGAAAAGAAAACAAGTATTACGCCCAGGTATTCCAGGCACTCCGCATCGCAGTGAACGACGAGATGGGTGCGCTGGAAGATTTGCTGCAGCAAACTGCGGAACTGCTGAAACCCGGCGGACGAATGGTGGTGATTTCTTATCATTCGCTCGAAGACCGGATGGTAAAGCAGTTTTTTGCCCACGGTAATTTTTCCGGCGAAGCCGAGAAAGATTTTTACGGGAACTCACTGGCCACGATGAGGCCGGTTAACCGCAAGCCAATTACCCCCTCGGTCACGGAAATAGCCCGCAATAGCCGGGCCCGAAGTGCCAAACTACGAATAGGAGAAAAATTGTAAGTAAATTAAATCAGCCAAACCACCATGCAAAATACCTTAAAGCAACCAGCCAACGAACCACGCAAGGAAAACACTACCCGCTTTCACGAGCTGGTTGAAACCAGGGTGCCTACCCGACTAATACCGGTTATCATACTGGTTACCATCATGGGCATTTTTTACGTGGGCCTTACCCACCGGGCCGAGCGCCTTACTATTGAAATAAATAAGCTGGAACAAGAAGTGGAAACGCTGCGTGCCGATTACATCAGTAAAAAGGCTAACCTGATGAAAATGAGCAAGCAGTCGTCTATCGCCCGCCGGGCCAGGGCCTTTGGCCTGGAAGAAAATACTACCCCACCCCAAAAAATTATTACAGGTGCCCCATGAGCATTAAACACTCCATATTATCCCGCGTACGTTTTGCACTGCTGGCGGCCACCCTGGTCGGAGGGGTAATCTTTGCCCGTATCCTGTTTATTCAGTGGGTACATGGAGATGAATGGCGCAAGCTAGGGGAGCAAATTGCCCTCGATTACCGCACCATTCCGGCGGTAAGGGGGAATATCTACGCCGAAGATGGCAACCTGCTGGCCACTTCCCTGCCTTATTATTGGCTGGCGTTCGACCCTACCGTTTGTGAAGACAGTACGTTCAGGGCGGATATCGACGAGCTGAGCGAGCGGCTCAGTAACCTGTACGGCAACGAGAGTGCAGCCCAGTACAAACATCGTATCGTGCAGGCCCGGCAGCAGAACCGGCAGTACATGGTGTTGAATCGCAATCTGATCAGGCACAGCCAGAAGCGTGAGGTGGAGAACTGGCCCATTTTCCGGCTGGGGCGGCTGCGTGGAGGAATTATTTTTAATGCCAGCAGCAAGCGTTACCTGCCGTTTGGGCACCTGGCCCACCGAACCATCGGCTACGTGAACGAACAGGAAGAAGGTGCCGGGCTGGAATACAGCCTAAACCACTACTTAGCCGGCGTGGAAGGGCGTGGATTTTTTCAACGCCTGGTAGGCGGTCATTACCGCCTGCTGGAAAATGAAGGGGGCTTTAAACCGGAAAACGGGAAAGATATTGTTTCAACGCTCGATGTTAACTTACAAGATGTTACCGAAGCCGCTCTGCTCCGGGCCCTGAAATATCACGAAGCTGATTTCGGTTGCGCTGTAGTGATGGAAGTGGCAACCGGTGAAATTAAGGCTATTTCAAACCTGACTCGTTTTTCCGGTGGCCAGTACGGGGAAGTCTACAACTACGCAGTAGGCGATGCTACCGAACCGGGTTCTACGTTTAAGCTGGCTTCCATGATTGCCCTGCTCGAAGACACCGACATTAACCTGTCCGATAGCCTCGACACCGGTAACGGAACCATGCGATATTATGACCGGCTAATGCGCGATTCCCGCCCGGGAGGCTACGGGGAAATTACCGTTAAACAGGCCTTCGCCAAATCATCGAACATCGGGATATCCAAACTGGTAAACGAGCATTTTAGCGAGCGGTATTCCCGCTTCATGGGGTACCTCGATAATATGGGCCTTACCCGCCCCCTGAATTTTCAGCTGGTGGGAGAAGGAGTTCCCTATTTTAAATCGGAAAACGACCGGAGCTGGAGCGGAACTACCCTGCCGTGGATGTCGATTGGTTACGAAATTAAAATGGCCCCTATTCATACGCTAGCGCTGTACAATGCCATTGCTAACGATGGTAAAATGATTCAGCCCATCGTTGTAAAAGAAGTGAAAACCGATCATAAAACCGACGTTACCTTCGAGGCCCAGGTTATCCGCGAGCAAATATGCAGCCGGCAAACGCTCGGAAAAGTGCGCAAGCTACTGGAAGAAGTAGTGGTTTCCGGAACCGCCAGCAACATCAGCGGATCACCCTACAAAATTGCGGGCAAAACCGGAACCGCCAAAAAGTACGAAAAAGGCCGCTATACTGATGCTTACTATACCTCATTTGCCGGTTACTTCCCGGCCAGTAACCCGAAGTACAGTTGCATTGTAGTAGTAGATGCACCCAGGGGCTTTGAACAATACGGTAGCAACGTGGCAGCGCCAGTATTTAAAGAAATCGCCGACAAATTGTACGCAAAAGATCCAGACATGCACCCGGTAATGCCTGATCATTTTGAACCGGAGAAAGGGGTTTATCCGGTGATCAGGGCCGGGCAGCATAACGAACTGGCCATGCTCTGCAATACCATGGGCATTGCCAACCGCTCGCCGGAAGCAAATGCGGACTGGGTACGCACCAGCCCGGAAAACGATACTATTTTATGGAAGCCCATTAAAACGGCGGCCCGTAAAGTACCCGACGTAAGAGGAATGACCCTGCGCGATGCCCTTTACCTGCTGGAGAAGAAAGGACTGAAGGTATCCTACTCGGATATAGGACGAGTGGAAATGCAATCACTTACCCCGAATGCGCCATTCAGGGAAGGACAGTCGATATTTTTAACGCTGGAGCGATATTGATATGGCAGAATTGCAAAACATACTGTACGGAGCCAACATCAAGGCGGTAATTGGCCGAACCAGCGTGTCGGTTGATGCGGTGCATTTCGATTCCCGCCAGGTGGAAAAGGGCAGTGTGTTCGTAGCTGTAAAAGGTACGAAGGTAAACGGCCATCAGTACATTCCGCAGGTTGTTGAAGCAGGAGCAGTAGCCGTGGTGGGCGAATACCCGGTTGAATCGTTATTTATTCCGGAAACGGTAACCTACGTGCAGGTAGCCAGCAGTGCCCGCACCCTGGGTATTATGGCCAGCAACTTCTACGGTAATCCTTCTTCCAGGCTTAAACTCATCGCCGTAACCGGCACCAACGGGAAAACCAGTACGGTAACCCTTCTGTACAACCTGTACCAGGAGATGGGCTATAAAACTGGCCTGCTTTCTACGGTAGAAAACCGGATCGGGGAAAAAGTAGTACCGGCTACACATACCACCGGTGATGCCGTGCAGATTAACCGCCTGTTGAAAGAAATGGTTGATGCCAACTGTACCCACTGCTTCATGGAGGCCAGCTCGCATGCCATTGTTCAGGAGCGTACCGCCGGCCTGAAACTGTTAGGAGGCGTGTTTACCAACATTTCGCGCGATCACCTCGACTACCACGGTACTTTCAACAATTACATCAAAGCCAAAAAGAAGCTGTTCGATGAACTGCCGAAAGAAGGCTTTGCCCTGGTAAACACCGACGATAAGCGTGGAAAAATCATGGTACAGAACACCCGGGCGGCAGTATATTCTTTCGGGTTGAAAAACGCTGCCAATTTCAAGGCCAGGGTGCTGAACAATACTATTGAAGGGCTGGAACTGGATATTACCGATTATACTGGCAATAACCATAAAGTTTGGTTTAAACTGGTAGGCGAGTTCAATGCTTACAACCTGCTGGGAATATTCAGCGTGGCGGTACTGCTGGAAGATGAAGCCGAAACAGTACTGGAACAATTATCCATGATGCCCCCGGCCCCCGGACGCTTCGAGCAGGTAATCGGGCCAAACCAGGTGGCCGGTATCGTAGATTATGCCCACACCCCCGATGCCCTGAAAAATGTACTGGATACTATTAATAAAGTCCGTAACCATAGCGAACAGTTAATTACCATTATCGGCTGCGGCGGAAACCGCGATAAGGGCAAGCGCCCGATGATGGCCAAAATAGCTGCCGAACAGAGCGATAAAGTGGTTATTACTTCCGATAACCCCCGCGACGAAGACCCGGAGCAGATTATAGATGACATGATGGAAGGCGTTCCGGCGCAGCACTACAAGAAAATTCTACGGAACAGCAACCGGAAGGAGGCCATCCGTACCGCCTGCAACCTGGCCAACGTCGGCGATATTATTTTACTGGCTGGAAAAGGGCACGAAACCTACCAGGAAATTAAAGGTGTAAAACACGATTTCGATGATAGGGCAATCCTGCAAGCAATACTGAATGAAGAAATAACCTGAAACGAACCAGAAAACCACACAACTACTGCCTGACATGCTTTACTATCTATTCAA
The DNA here is from genome assembly GCA_964542855.1 of uncultured Roseivirgaceae bacterium. Classification (GTDB taxonomy): domain Bacteria; phylum Bacteroidota; class Bacteroidia; order Cytophagales; family Cyclobacteriaceae; genus CAZIWJ01. The sequence continues at coordinate 20,654 of CAZIWJ010000019.1, read as the reverse complement.
TTACTTGGACCAACACCTCGACTTCCCCGGGGCCGGTGTGTTCCAGTATATTTCGTTTCGGGCAGGAGTTGCTACGTTTATCTCGCTGTTAATCACCATCACTTTCGGAAAGCAATTAATTAACTGGCTGCTGCGCAAGCAGGTGGGTGAAAGTGTACGCGATCTTGGGCTGGAAGGACAGAAGGAAAAGCAGGGAACGCCAACCATGGGCGGGTTAATTATCATCAGCGCTATAGTAATACCTACCCTGCTCATGGCCAGGCTGGACAATATTTACATCATTCTGCTGCTTATTGCCACAGTATGGATGGGTGGCGTGGGCTTCCTGGACGACTACATTAAAGTATTCAAGAAAGACAAGGAAGGGCTGGCCGGCCGCTTCAAGGTAATTGGTCAGATTGGCCTGGGATTAATCGTGGGGCTAACCCTTTATTTCCACCAGGATGTAAAGGTACGGGAGTTTGAAGCCGGGGCCTCCATGGATACCATACTGGAATCGGTTGAAGTGCCTCCTTACGAGGATATCAAGTCTACCATTACCACCATCCCCTTCATTAAAGAAAACGAGTTCGACTACAGCAGCCTGGTGCCGGGCGATAACCTGACGTGGGTGCTGTACGTGTTTGTGGTAATTTTTATTGTTACGGCTGTTTCTAACGGTGCCAACATTACCGATGGTCTCGACGGCCTTGCCGCTGGTACTTCGGCAATCATAGGGCTTACACTGGCCATTTTTGCCTACTTGTCCGGGAACGTAATTTTTTCGCAGTACCTGAATATCATGTATATCCCGAACATCAGCGAACTGGTAATTTTTGCAACAGCTTTTGTAGGGGCTTGTGTGGGCTTCCTCTGGTACAACTCATTCCCGGCTCAGGTCTTTATGGGCGATACCGGCAGCCTTTCTATTGGTAGCGTTATTGCCGTATTGGCTTTTGCGGTACGAAAAGAACTGCTTATTCCACTTATATGCGGAGTGTTCGTGGTAGAAAACCTGTCGGTTATTCTCCAGGTGTATTACTTCAAGTACACTAAAAAACGTACCGGGCAAGGGAATCGACTGTTTAAAATGGCGCCCCTGCACCATCATTATCAGAAGGTGGGCCTGCACGAAGCCAAAATCGTTTCCCGGTTCTGGCTGCTGGGTATCCTGCTGGCTATTCTTTCACTGGTAACCTTAAAATTGCGCTGATGGAAGAATATATTATCATACTGGGAGGAGGAGAAAGCGGCGTAGGTGCTGCCTTGCTGGCTCAGGCCAAAGGGCTGCAAGTATTCGTTTCCGATGCGGGCAGGCTGAAGACTGAAGCCAGGGCTGAACTCGAACATGCCGGCATTGCCTACGAAGAAGGAAGCCACACCCGGGCCATGAACCTGAAGGCGAAAGAAGTAATTAAGAGCCCGGGCATTCCTCGTGAAGCAGCCGGGGTGCAGCACTTCCTGCAACAGGGCGTTCCTGTGCGTTCGGAAATCGATTTTGCCGCCCGGTACAGCAAGGCTGAAATTATCGGGATTACTGGTACCAACGGCAAAACCACTACCACTACCCTAACTTACCACCTGCTGAAAGCTGGAGGCCTGTCGGTTGGTATAGCTGGCAACGTTGGTAACAGCTTTGCCCGGGAAGTAATCCAGGATCGGTACGAGTACTACGTACTGGAAATCAGTAGCTTCCAGCTGGAAGACAGCCCAAACCTGCACCCGATTATTGCCGTGCTACTGAACATTACCCCCGATCACCTAGATCGCTATAACTACAAAATGGAGGGGTACGTACAGGCTAAGTTCAATATTACCCGCAATTTAACCGCTAACGATTTATTCATTTATAACAAAGACAGCCGGCCGGTTGCAGCCTACCTGGATCAGCAGCCGGTTCTTGGTAACAGGCAGGCACTTACCGAACAGGTGAGCCGGCAGGATATTCCGTTTACTTCGCTCATTGGCCGGCACAACCGTTTTAATGCATTGGTAGCTGTAACCATTGCCAGGCACCTGGGTGTGGACGAAGAAAAAATTACAGCAGGCATGGCTTCATACCAGGTACCCCGCCACCGCCTGCAACAGGTAGCCAAAATTAACGGGGTGTGCTACATTAACGACTCCAAGGCCACTAATGTAGACGCCGTGTATTATGCCCTGGAAGGGCTGGAAACAAACCGCAAGCAAAGCCTGATTTGGATTGCCGGGGGCATAAACAAAGGAAATAATTACGACCTGCTACAGCCGCTGGTAGAACAGAAGGTAAAAGTGCTGCTATGCCTGGGAGTAGATAATAAGCACCTGCTCAATGCTTTTGGCAGTAAAGTTCAGGTGGTAGAAGAAAGCAATAGCATGCAGGACGTGGTAGCCCGGGCCCATAACCACGCCCGGGCAGGCGACACCGTATTACTGTCGCCCGCCTGTGCCAGCTTCGACCTGTTCAGCAGTTATAGAGATCGGGGAAATCAGTTTATTCAACAAGTAGAACAGTTGCGCCATGTCGGTTAACCGTATCCCAAAACCCCAGCTGAAAGACTGGTTCGCGCTGAACCTGAAAGGCGATCCGTACATTTGGATGATCGTGATTGCGCTGGCCTGCTTCAGCAGTGTGGCGGTATACAGCGCTACCGGGCCGTTGGCTTACATCGCTAAGGGAGGAAACACCGAGTATTTCCTTTTAAAGCACCTCATGGCCGTAGTGCTGGGGCTACTAAGTGTATACCTGGCGCATAAAGTAGACTTCCGCTGGTACGGGCTCATTTCCCGGCTGGTGCTTATATTATCAGTGTTTCTGTTGCTGGGGGTTTACCTGTTCGGAGAACTACAAAACGGGGCCACGAGGGCCATTAGCATTCCCCTGGTTAACCTGAGCTTCCAGCCCTCCGATATGGCTAAAATTGCCCTGATTGCTAACCTGGCCAGTATGCTTTCCAAAAGGCAGCAGGATATTAGCAACCTCTCCAGAAAAGTACTGCTGCCCATGCTGATCTGGTGCGGAGTAATTTGTGGGCTTATTGCTTTATCAGATTTATCTACCGCCATCCTGCTGCTATTCAGTTGCGGGCTGCTGTTCTTTATTGGCCGCGTACCAAACCGATTTTTCTTCCGCCTGGGCGCGGTTGCGATAATTACCCTCGTTGCTGCCCTGTATTTCGGCCAGCGGCTGGAAACAGCGGCTAGCCGGGTAATTTCATTCTACGAAGCCTGGGGCAACCCGGAACTGTCGAGCTTCCAGAACCAGCAGTCATACGTTGCCATCGCTTCCGGCGGCATTATCGGTAACCAGCCGGGGCAGAGCACGCAACGGAACTTCCTCCCACAATCGTATTCCGATTTCATTTATGCCATCATTATTGAAGAATACGGTGCGCTTGGAGGCATCATTATTATCTTTTTATACCTGCTGCTGTTGTGGCGCGGGCTATTGGTAGCGGCAAAAAGTGAATGGGCGTTCGGCGGACTGCTTTCAGCCGGGCTCAGCTTTTTAATCGTGATACAGGCGTTTATGAATATGGGGGTAGCCGTGGGTTTGCTGCCGGTAACCGGCTTGCCCCTGCCTATGGTGAGCTGGGGAGGAACCTCATTGCTGTTTACCGGCATGGCGTTCGGTATCATCATTAGCGTGAGTCGGGGAGAACTAATGGAAGAAGAAAATTAAGTAGCATATGGCCAAGGAAACCATCATCATCAGCGGAGGGGGAACCGGGGGGCACATCTTCCCGGCCATTGCCATTGCTCATGCCCTGCAGGCTGCCGACAGCAACATTGATATTCTGTTTGTGGGAGCCAAAGGAAGAATGGAAATGCAGCGGGTACCCGCTGCCGGTTACCCCATTATCGGGTTGTGGATCAGTGGGCTGCAGCGAAAGCTGACGGCAGGTAACTTACTGTTCCCGGTAAAAGTAATCAGCAGCGTAAGTAAAGCTCTGGGTATTGTACGCAAATACCGCCCGGTAGCCGTAGTTGGTGTGGGAGGCTATGCAAGCGGCCCGTTGGTTTATGCTGCAACCATGAAAGGCGTTCCGGCCGTGTTGCAGGAGCAGAATTCCTACGCCGGTATAACCAATAAAATTCTGGCCAGGCGGGTACAGCAGATTTGCGTGGCCTACGATAAAATGGAAAGGTTTTTCCCGGCCGAAAACATCCGGTTTACCGGCAACCCGGTGCGGTCGGACATTGTAAAGGCTGCTGCCGAGGGGTTGGATTCCCGCAAGGAAGAAGCCTTGGACTATTACCAGCTGAAGCCCGGGCTACCTACCCTGCTGGTAGTGGGTGGCAGCCTGGGGGCCCGTACGCTGAACCGCAGCCTGTCTGCCGGGTTACAGCAGCTTAAAGAAAACAATATCCAGGTGATCTGGCAGTGCGGTAAATTTTATTACGAGGACATGACGGCACGATTGGAAGAAGCTGGCAACCCGGAAAATATTCACCTGCACGAATTCCTGGACCGGATGGACCTGGCTTATGCTACCGCCGATGTAGTCATTTCAAGGGCAGGGGCTTTATCCATTTCCGAATTGTGTCTGGTGCAACTACCGGTCATCTTCGTGCCTTCTCCCAATGTAGCCGAGGACCATCAGCGCAAAAATGCCAGTTCACTGGTAGAAAAAAATGCAGCCCTGATGGTGCTGGACAAGGACGCTGAACAGCAGATGATTCCACAGGCCCTGGCACTGTTGAAAGACAAAGAAAAACAGCTGGAACTGAAGAAAAATATTGGGCAACTGGCGCGGCCGGAAGCGGCTTCTGCCATTGCAGAAATCATTTTAAAACTGAAGAAAGCATCGTGAAACTGGCAGATATCCATAGCGTGTATTTCGTTGGTATCGGGGGTATTGGCATGAGTGCACTGGCCCGCTGGTTCCACGCGCAGGGATGCGAGGTGGCCGGTTACGATGCCACACGCGGGCCTATTACCGGGCAGTTGGAAAAACTGGGGGTTCCGGTAACTTACAGCGATAAGCCCGAAAACCTTCAGTCAGCTTTTACCAAAGCCGGTAAAGATATCCTGGTAGTTTACACTCCGGCTGTTCCCGAATCGCTTGGCCTGCTGCAATATTTTCAAAAAAATGAGTTTACCGTACTGAAACGGGCAGCCGTATTAGGCTTAATTTCCAGGAACTACTACACCCTGGCCGTAGCAGGAACACACGGTAAAACCAGCACCTCAAGCATGCTGGCGCACATTCTTACCCATGCCGGTAAATCGTGCATAGCTTTTCTGGGAGGCATTAGTAAAAACTACCAGAGCAACTTTGTCCATTTTGAAGCCGGAGGGTTACCCATGCTGGTTGCTGAAGCCGATGAGTTCGACCGTTCATTTCTACAGCTGGAGCCGAATATTACTATTCTTACGTCGGTAGATCCCGATCACCTGGATATTTATGGCGACTTCGATACCATGAAGGCCACCTTTGCCGAGTTTGCTAACCTCATGGCAGAAGATGGGTACCTGGTAATTCACGAGCAGGCTTCCAGGACGCTGAACCACCGCCTGAATGTTGAGGCTGTTACCTACGGCATCAGCGTGGGCAGGGCCCAGGCGCAGAATATCCGGGTTGAATACGAGAAAGGAATGGCCCGGTTCGTTTTCGACTTGCACCACGAACAGGGGATAATTACTAACATTGCTCTGGCGGCACCCGGTAAATTTAACGTGCTGAATGCCTGCGCTGCAGCCCTCGCGGCCCTGAAAGCAGGAGTGGAAGGCGCGGCAATTAGGAAAGCCCTGAATGATTATAAAGGGGTTTGGCGCCGGTTTGAATACATTGTTCAGCCCGGGGTACCGGAGCATTGCATTTACATCGACGATTACGCCCACCACCCAACCGAAATTGCCGCGGTAATCGAGGCCATCCGGCATTTGTACCCTAACCGGAAAGTAACGGCAGTATTTCAGCCACATCTGTACTCGCGTACCCGCGATTTTGCAGAAGGATTTGCTGCTGAGCTTTCAAGAGTAGACGAGCTGTACCTGTTGCCCGTTTACCCGGCGCGGGAACAACCGATTGAGGGAGTGGGTTCATCCGTGCTTCTGAATCGGGTAACGCTTGGCAACAAGCAATTACTGAGCAAAGAAGACTTCCTGGAAGCTATGCGCGGCAGTAATCAACTGGATGTGCTACTCAGCATCGGGGCAGGCGATATCGATCGGCTGGTTCCGGAGCTGAAAAAAATAGTGGAAGAAAAAAATAAGCAGAAGACATGAAGATACCCAGTAAACTAAAAGCGCTCATCCTGGTGGCCGGCACGCTGCTTCTACTGGTAGGGGTTTGGCTCCTGAACCAGCGGCACGAAAGGCGAACCATACGCGACCTGGTGGTAACGGTGAACCAGCCGGAAAAAATGGTCCTGCTTCAGAAAGAAGAAATTGAACAATGGCTGCAGGAAGAGCGGGATGCACCAATTGTAGGTCAGCCGCTGGCAGCAGTAAACCTGCACGCCATAGAAGAGAAGATTGAAAGCCGGGGGTTTGTAAAACGGGCTGAGGTTTACGTGTCGCTGAACGGAGTGTTAAACATAGAAGTAAAACAGGATCGGGTCATTGCCCGCCTCGTTGGCAGCCGGGAAGGGTACGTGGCCGATGACGGCAGCCTGCTGCCCCTGAAGCCCGGGAAAATAGTGCGGGTGCCACTGGTGAGTGGCTATCCTGAAGAGGCCGACCCCCCGCAGTGGGGAAACCAGTTCCTGAACCTGTTACAATTTATTGATGCTGACCCCTTCTGGCAGGCGCAGATTGCTCAGGTGGATGTAACCAGTGACGGGGAAATTATTCTGTATCCGCAAATTGGTAAGCAGTACGTGGAAATGGGATTGCCCGAAAATATAGAGGAGAAGTTCAGAAAACTGAAAATAGTGTACACCCGAATCCTGCCCCGGAAGGGCTGGAATCGGTACAATCGAGTGAATGTAAATTTCAAAGATCAAATTGTTTGTGAATAAAATAAAGACTATGCAGGAAGATTCATTTATTGTTGGCTTGGACATAGGCACAACGAAGATTTGTGCTATAGTTGGCCGAAAAGACGAATTTGGTAAACTCGAAGTCCTGGGCCTGGGTAAAGCCAAGTCCGACGGTGTAATCCGTGGAATCGTTACCAACATCGACAAAACAGTTCACGCTATTCGTAAGGCAATTAAGGAAGCAGAAGATCAGGCCGGCGTTGACGTGGGTGTGGTAAACGTGGGAATTGCCGGCCAGCACATACACAGCCAGATTCAGCACGGCAGCATTACCCGCGACCCAGGGGGTGATGAAATTACCAAAGACGACGTAAACCGCCTCACTAACGATATGTTCAGGCTGGTTATTGACCCCGGGTCGGATATAATCCACGTCATGCCCCAGCATTATACAGTAGATAACGAGGAGGGGATCATAGATCCGGTGGGCATGTCGGGGGTTAAGCTGGAAGCCGATTTCCACGTAATTACTGCCCAGACCAATGCCATTAAAAATGTGAATCGCTGCGTGAAAAAGTCGGAGCGCGAAGTGCAGGAATTAATCCTGGAGCCACTGGCCTCGAGCCTGGCCGTGCTGAGTGAAGAGGAAAAAGAAGCGGGGGTTTGCCTGGTCGATATCGGGGGCGGAACCACCGACATCGCCATTTTTCACGACAACATCATTCGGCACACCGCAGTTGTCCCGTTCGGCGGAAACAGCATTACCACCGATATTAAAACCGGCTGCTCGGTAATGCAGGACCAGGCCGAGAAGCTTAAAGTGAACTTCGGCAAAGCAATTGCCGAACTGGCTAACGAGAATGAAATCGTTTCTATTCCGGGACTTCGCGATCGGCCGCCCAAGGAAATTTCCGTGAAAAACCTGGCGCACATTATTGAAGCCCGCCTGGAGGAAATCATCGAAATGGTGCACGCTGAAATTATTTCAGTAGGCTACGACGACAGGCTGTCGGCTGGCATCGTGGTAACCGGTGGGGGATCCCAGATGCAGCACCTGAAAGAATTGTTTGAATTCATGACCGGAATGGATACGCGCATCGGCTACCCGAACGAGCACCTGGGGAAGAGTAAAATGAGCGAAATGAATAACCCCGTATTTGCTACTTCAGTAGGCCTGGTACTGAGCGGATTCCTGGCTATCGACGAGCGCAACCGTTGGATGAAGCAGGAAAGCGAAGACATAACGGGAACCAATGAATCGAAAAAAGAAAAGAAGGCAATGTCAGTATTCCAGAAAGTACTGGCCCGAACCAAATCAGTAATTATCGACGAATACAAGCACTAAACCGTACCTCTAAGCATCCACTATTTTAACCTTACAATTACAATACTTTTGCCATGGAAGATAGAAAATATACTTTTGAGCCCCGCCCTAATACTGAATCAATAATTAAAGTAATTGGTGTAGGCGGTGGCGGCAGCAATGCTGTAAACCATATGTTCAGCCAGGGAATTCACGATGTTGATTTCGTGGTATGCAACACCGACCGACAAGCCCTGGATGCCAGTCCAGTGGCCAACAAAATTCAAATCGGAACTTCGCTTACAGAAGGCCTGGGGGCCGGGGCGAACCCGGAAAGAGGCAGGGAAGCTGCTGTGGAGAGCGAAGAGGCTATTCGAAAACTGTTCACCGGGAAAACTAAAATGGTATTCATTACTGCTGGTATGGGTGGTGGAACCGGAACGGGAGCGGCCCCGGAAATAGCCCGTATGGCCAAGGAATCGGGAGTGCTTACGGTAGGTATCGTTACCATGCCCTTTAAGTTTGAGGGGCCCAGGAAAATGATGCAGGCCAAAAAAGGAATTGAGGAATTAAGGGAAAACTGCGATACTGTGCTTACAATTCTCAACGACCGCCTGAGCGATATGTATTCCAACCTGTCTGTATCTAATGCTTTTTCAAAGGCAGATGATATTCTAACCATCGCCGCCAAGGGGATTGCGGAAATTATAACCTTGCCCGGCCACATCAACGTGGATTTTGAAGATGTAAAAACCGTAATGCTCGATGCCGGTGCGGCCGTAATGGGATCAGCAGTAGCCGATGGCGAGAACCGGGCACTGCGCGCAGCAGAAGCAGCTATATCTTCTCCGCTGCTGAATAACCGTAACATACTGGGCGCACAGAAAATTCTACTGTCTATCCGTTCTAGTCGCGACAATGAACTGCAGATGGACGAATTGAATGAAATTACTGAATACATCCAGGAGCAGTCTGGCGATGAAGCAATTGTAATTTTCGGGAATGCGGTAGACGATAACCTGAGCGAAGGGGTAGGTATTACTCTAATTGCTACCGGGTTCCAGGAAGACGCGAATAAAGACCAGCATACCGTATACGACCTGGAAAGCAGGAACAAGAAAAACCATGAAGCCCAGCCTGCTCCTCCTGCTGTAGATAAAATGGAGGAAACCGAAGCAGAAAAACCGGAAAACAGCTACAGCGATAACGAAGAAAGTGCAGCGCAGGAGGAGGAAGAAGATTCGCTAAACCAGCGCATCGTACAGCTGCAGCAGGCCGCACGCAGCAGGGTTGAAAAGCTAAGGTTAGAGAATACCTACCTGAGCAACCGGGAACATATCATCGATGAAGGACTGAAAGCCCCGGCTTACATGCGAAAGCGGGTAAAATTTCAGCGGGTGCCTTCATCCCGGGAAGAAAACGTTTCCAGGTACTCACTCGACGAAAGAGGGCACCTGGATGAAAATAATCGCTTTTTGCACGATAACGTAGATTGATAAATTCAATTATACTAAGCAGACTGATAAAGTTGGCCTCCAACACAGGAATTAAGTGTGTGCATGAATATCAGTAGAACAATTTGAATTATTAATTTGTAAGCTTTTATTCAAAAACCATAACAAATTGATCATTCACTCTATACTGCAACAATCCCTGCTGGTCAGTTTCGGTCTGCTTTTTTCGCAATCCCTGGGGTTTGGTCAGATAAACGAGCCCAGGGCATTTGAATTCCTGAATCTGTCGCCGTCGGCCCGGGTTACTGCGATGGGAGGTGTTAATAACAGCAGTGCTTACGATAGTCTTTACCTGGCCGATATAAACATGTTTATGACAAACCCTGCCTTGCTTCGTCCGCAGGCTCATAACCAGGTAGCTATTAATTACAGCCCTTACCTTGCCGATATAAATTATGCCTCTGTAGCCTACACCTGGCAGGTACAGCGTACGGGCATGTTTGCAATCGGCATACAGTACCTCGATTACGGGCAATCAGATAGTTTCGACCCTGCCGGGGCCAGCCTCGGAACATTTAGCAGTAGCGATTATGCAGTTACGGCGGGGTACAGCCGCCAACAGAATAACTTTCGTCTGGGAGCCAGTATAAAGGTAGCTGCCTCTAGCCTGGCAGGATATACCGCCAATGCACTGGTTGGTGATGTGGGAGTATCTTATATCGATCCTGCTGAAGACCTGGTTGTTTCGCTAACCTTTACCAACTTTGGCTGGGTCATGACCGATTACAGTCCTTACAGCGCATCGGAACTCCCGGCCGATGTGCGGGTAGGAGTATCTTTTAAGCCACAGTATATGCCCTTCCGGTTTTCCATAAGTGCACATCGGTTACTGAATGGAACCCGGGCCTATTTCCCGGAACCCGGCGATCCGGAAACAGGGACGGGAGAAAAAATACTCAGGCACGTAGTACTGGGGGGCGAAATAATGCTGGGTAAAAACCTTAGTATCCTGTTAGGTTATAACCATTTGGTAAGTAGTGCGTTAAGATTACAACAAATTTCAGGTGGTGCAGGCCTGTCTTTTGGACTTTCATTACGTCTCAAAACGGTTAGTATTCACTTTGGAAGAGGAATTTATCATGTAGGAGGCGGATTCAGCCAGTTCACAGCATCAGTGAACCTGGATCAGTTGATTGGTAGACGATAAGATAAAAGAATAACCATGTCACTTCAAAATCATTCATCCGAATTTTTAACTCCGCGCGAAATAGTAGAAGCGCTTGACAAATACATTATCGGGCAAACCGATGCCAAGAAAAACGTAGCTATTGCATTGCGTAACCGCTGGCGAAGGATGCAAGTATCTGACGACATGCAGGGTGAAATTGTTCCCAACAACATCCTCATGATCGGGGCTACCGGGGTTGGAAAAACAGAAATTGCCCGTCGACTGGCAAAAATTGCAGACGCTCCCTTTGTAAAGGTAGAAGCTTCTAAATTTACAGAAGTGGGTTACGTGGGCCGTGATGTAGAGAGCATGGTCAGAGACCTGGTGGAGCAGTCAGTGAATATGGTAAAGCATGCCCGGAAAGAAGAAGTAAAAGAAAAAGCCCAGACTATTGTAGAGGATGTTATCCTGGACGCGCTCATTCCTCCAGTAAAGAAATCGTCCGGAACCCCATCTACAGGGTTCGCAACGGAAAACAGTAACGACATGACCGACAGCGAATTAAATGAACGAACCCGCGAGCGGTTCCGTGAAAAAATTCGCAGCGGAGAACTGGATGACCGCAAAATTGATATCAATGTAAAGCAGGCTAACGGTTCTAACGTCGGCATGATTGGGGGTGGCATGATGGACGAGGTTTCCATGATGAACCTGCAGGAAATGTTAAGCGGTATGATGCCCAAGAAAGATAAAAAACGAAAGGTGAGTATCAGCGAGGCCAAGAAAATTCTGCTGGAAGAAGAAGCGGCCAAACTCATCGATATGGACGAGGTAAAAGAAGAAGCCATTCAGAAAGCAAAGAACACTGGTATCATATTTATCGATGAAATCGATAAAATCGCCGCTGGTGGTAGCAACCAGGGAGGCGGCGGTGCTGATGTAAGCCGCGAAGGCGTTCAGCGCGACTTGCTACCGGTGGTAGAAGGCAGTACAGTGAACACCAAGCATGGGCTTATTCAAACCGATCATATTTTATTCATCGCCGCTGGAGCTTTTCATGTATCCAAGCCCTCTGATCTGATCCCTGAACTACAGGGGCGTTTTCCGATCAGGGTTGAGCTGACCAACCTGACGCAGGAAGACTTCAAGCAAATTCTGAAATCTCCTAAAAATGCACTGACCAAGCAGTATCTGGCCCTGTTTTCTGCTGAACACGTTGAACTGAGCTTCAACGATGATGCCATAGATGAAATTGCTGAAATTGCTTACCACATCAATACAGAGATAGAAAACATCGGGGCCCGCCGTTTACATACTGTAATGAGTCACCTACTGAATGATTTTCTGTACGATGTGCCGGATAAAATTGATCGGAACTCGAAAATTGTAGTGACTAAAGAAATGGTTTCTGACCGATTGTCAGAATTGGTAAAAGACAGGGACCTGAGTCAGTATATTTTATAATTCTTCCGGGTATGTTACACTCTTGCTTAGTAATCTTGTTGTTCCTGATTAATCCAGTAACAACATTTGCTATGCAGGAAAATGGGCCGACTACTATGAATTACCGGGATTCGCTGGTGAACTCATTGTCTTCAAACCCTGAAAAATCGGTTGAATTTGGTAAGCAAGGCATTGAGCTTTTGCTGGAAGACGGTAAACAGCCTTCTACTAAACTGGCTGACCTCTATCGCCTTACGGGGCTAGCCTACATTTACCAGAGTAATTACGACAGCTGTCTTGCCTACTACCTGAAATCGGAAGAAACCGCGGTCGCTATTGATGATAAAGAAAGCCTGGAAATGATTTATAACAACATGGGCTTTCTTTTTTATGTCAAAAGTGATTACCGGGCTGCCCTGAAATATCAATATCTCTCTTTATCTTTAAGAAAAGAATCTGATGACCGGAAAGGAATTTCTTATTCTTACAATAATCTGGGGCTCGTTCACACCGAATTAAAGGACTACGAAAATGCGCGTTACTATTTCCAGGAAGCAATACGGCTAAAGCGTGAACTCAACCTGGAAAAAAGCCTGGTTAAGTCCCTAACAGATTTAGGATTAATGCATCTTGAATTGAACGAAAACAGGGATGCACTAGCCTGTTTTAACGAGGGAATCGCCTTAGCTGGCAAGTTGTCGCGTAAAAGAGCAAAGCCGCAATTGTACCAGGGTAAGGGAGCATTGTTTATTAACGAAGCATTGTACGACAGTGCGCGCTTCTACCTGGAAAAAGGAGAGCGAATAGCTGAAGATCTCGATCTGGTTTTCGAGCTTTCCAGGATTTATCATTCTTTTGCAAAACTGCACGCTGCTCTATACCAGTTCAACGATGCCATCGGATACCTGAAAAAAAGCGATTCACTCGCCTTAGAAATCGAATCCAGTGAACAACTGATCGAAAATTACAGCCTGTATACGTTCGTTTATTCTACTCTCGAAAAATACAAACAGGCATACCAATACCAGGAAAGATACCAACAACTAAGCGATAGTTTATTTACTGCGACCCTCCGGGACAACTTCTTCAACTACCAGCTTAAAACGCAGCGGATAAATAATAAAAAGAACTTGTTGCAGAAAAATGCTGAAATTAAACAGAAAGATCAGCGCATTCGCTGGCTGGGCATTGTTGTGGTTATGTTGGTAGTTGTCATCCTTTTGCTTGCTTACACCCACCAAAAAAAACAGGGAAAATTGCTCCTTAAAGCTACAATAGCCTAATTTTTTATCGAAACAGGAACTTATGTTTCATTCAGTCGTTGCATATATGAAAGTATGTTCATAAATTTGATAAATAATTAAATCCTTTTGCTTTGCAAAAAAAAGTACTAACGTTCATGGTCATACTCACTACTTACGCCAGTTGTAGTGTGCAAAGTAATAATTATACAACCGTGAGTATAACAGAACTTCCGGCGATACTGGATACAATGGAAGCCGGAAGTTACCGGTTAGTTGATGTTCGTACTGCTGAAGAATTTGCTACAGGAGCCATCGAAGGGGCAATAAATATAGACGTACTGTCTGACGATTTTGAAGACAACATTAAGCAGTTATCAGGGAACAGGCAGTACCTGATTTATTGCCAGTCGGGTAGGCGAAGTAGTGTAGCCTGTGAAAAAATGGACAATTTGCTAACCAACAGTTTAATAAACCTCGATGGTGGATATTCGAAATGGCAACAACTTAATAATAATAACCAAAACAATAAAATAGAAAAATAAGTAAATTATGCTAGACTTTATAAAGCAGCCCTGGCCCTGGTATGTGGTTGGGCCCCTGATTGGTTTAACAGTTCCTATGTTGCTGATACTGGCAAACAAACAGTTAGGTATTTCTTCTTCGCTTCGCCACGTTTGTGCAGCATGCGTACCCGCTAAAATTCCTTTTTTTAATTACCAATGGAAAAATGAAAGCTGGAACTTATTATTTGTTGTAGGGATTTTCATCGGCGGAATCATTGGTAGTGCGTTAACCAGCAGCGATTCAATCGTACTGGCTTCGTCTACCCAGGAGTCGTTGTCAGCTCTTGGCATCAGCTCATTTGAAGGGTTGGCTCCGACCCAACTGTTCAGCTGGTCAAATGTACTGAGTACGAAAGGATTGATATTCCTGGTTCTGGGTGGCTTCCTAATAGGTTTTGGAAGTCGATGGGGAGGAGGATGTACCTCCGGTCATGCAATTATGGGCCTGTCTTACCTGCAATGGCCGTCATTAGTTGCCGTTATAGGATTCTTCATTGGCGGCTTAATAACTACTCACATAATTTTCCCACTAATCTTTTAACATAACAATCAACCAGAAACGCTATGAGTTCAACAGTAGTAAATCAATCACAGCAAGCCAGCAATAAAACAAACGATACCGCAGCCTTTAAATTAATTACTGCGTTAATGCTTGGAATTTATTTCGGTATTATACTAACCAAAGGAGAGGTAATTTCCTGGTTCCGGATTCAGGAAATGTTCCGTTTCGATAGTTTCCATATGTACGGGGTAATTGGTTCCGCAATAGTTGTAGGGATAATTAGTATATCTATTATCAGGAAACTAAACGTAAAGTCACTGGATGGAAGTGATATTTCACTAAAACCTAAAAAGTTTCACACCGGTACGTTAGTGGGTGGAATTATTTTTGGACTTGGCTGGGCGCTAACCGGTGCCTGTCCCGGACCGTTGTACGCACTCCTCGGTAATGGCTACACTGTATACCTGGTTCCATTAACTACTGCAATTATGGGAACGTGGGTTTACGGCCGATTGAGAGAAAAACTTCCCCACTAGTTTTAAGATACATGAAATAACTTTGAATAAAGAGGCCGCTTTACGCGGCTTTTTTAGTTTCTGTCCCATGTAACTTTTGGTATCATAATTGCGCTCAATTAATTAATACTTCAGTTACATTGCTTCTGTATTGGTCAAGGTAAATCACACATTATGCAAAACTTTTTCTACATTTTAAGTTTGGTGATCAGTTTACAGGGCAATCCTGAAGACGGGTTAAGTTTTAAACCTTACGAAACAGTTAAAATATATCCTAATCCGGCTACGGAGGTAGTTTACGTGGAGATTGAAAAGCCGTCAGCGCAGCTCACGATCTACAGCCTTATCGGTACAAAAGTAAAAACCATCAGACTAAATCAGGGAAAAAATGCCATCATGACCAGCGAATTAGGAGTTGATCACAGCGGAATTTACCTGTTCAAGGTAATACAGGGTAAACAGAAAAACGTGCAGAAAGTACTAATTCGTTAGTTTTTACGTTTACCATACCAATAATATGGAGTTTTATTACACTAGCTGAGTAAAATAAAATTAGAATTCCGCGTTAAATGTCCACTTCTTCTGATTTACCTAAACTTCCATAACCAGAGCGGAATTATAAACAGCGGGCTGGATACTGTTACACGATGGCGCATTATTTGCACTAAAGTTAAAAAAAAGATAACATGTTTCGCATAGCCACTATTACGCTGCTTTTATTTACTTTTCTGTTCAGTGCATGTAAAACTACCACGATGCCCTGTCCTTCTTACTCGACCAAAAAAGAGGACGCGTTTCAATTAGGTGGAGGTCCTGAGGTGAAATATGATAAAAATGGTCGGATTAAAAAGTAAGATACTTTCCTCTTCCGCTTTTTTTTTATTGCAATGCTACATCCTTACTTTAACAGTAGTTTTGCTTGTACTCGTTGCGCCTACTCCTGCTTACAGCCAGTTGTTCGGAAAGAAGAAAGAAAAGCTGATGCGCGTTGAGCAGAAAAAGGAAAAAAAAATTTTTTTCCTGAAACGATGGTTCAGCGGCAATAAAAAGAAACGGGTGAAGGACCGTTACAAGCAGCCCGCCAGCAAAAGGGTATGGAGAGAAAAAAAAACAATTCCTGCCAGCACCCCCGAACGAATTACTCCGTCTAACAAGGTGAGTAAAGACTTCGACCCTCCCCGCCGCATTTCAACTAACGGAAAAGTAAAAGACCGTTACAGGAAGCCAGCAAGCAAGAAAATTTGGGGGAATAAAAAATCTAAACAGGTGGCAACTCCTGCCACAATCAGTAAAGCCAGTCCCGTAAGTAAAGATTTCGATCCACCCGAGCGGGTGAATAACGATGGTAAGATAAAGGTAATTTACAAGCAGCCACCAAGTAAAAATATCTGGGGTGGAAAGAAAAAAGATACTTACCGAAGGCCCGCATCGGTACCAGCTTCCCGTGCCGGGCAGGTTCCGGTAAGTGAAGCTCCCGGCCGCCCGGCACCCGGAATAGAGGAAGGGCAAAAAGACGCGCCGAGAAGAAACCCGCTGTTTAAACCTTGGGGAGATGAACCCGCTCTGTACGAAGGCCGGCAACCGGTAACGGAAAAAACAGAAGGAACACCAGGTACGGGTTTCTCCGGAAAAATAATAAGGAAAGATGTTGTAAAAACGGGCCAGGGCCCTGAACCATTATTCCGGGGGAGGTTCCCGCAGGCTTCCGAAAAAGACAAGAAAAAGCGATACCAGGAACTTGCCGATGAGGTTGGCCGGTACGGAGGATCTATTCCCGGGGCGTCGCCCAGAAGTAAAACCCAAGGGCCAGGTACCTTTTACCAGGGGCGCTTTGAAGGAGAATCCAAAAAACAGAAAACCAGGCGGCATGAAAATCTATCAAAAGAAATGGGAGGCTTCACTGGCCGCCAGCAAACCATGACAAAACAGGCTCGCACCCGGTACGAAAGAAATCAGTCGAAAGAAATTCACTTGTTTGCTGGTAACATCAAAATCCGCGAAATGCAGGATAACATGCATCCCAGTGCAGGCTACCTGGAAGCGAAAAGAAAAGGTTCCTACAGCAAGCAGGAAAAAAGCAGGAAATGGCAATTGTTCTTTAACCGGTTGTTCAGCAAAAAAGAACAGCCCGAAAGCACAAAAGAAAGACCCCGGAAGCCCCGTTATAATAAAGAGGAAGGCGAAATCTGGTATTATTGATGCGCCTGTAAACCGGATCAGCCAGTGTATTATTAAAACGCGAAATGAATATCCTGCTCAATATCTGGGTTTAAGCTTAAAGCAACCGGGCACGTTAAAGCAGCCTCCTTTAATTTACTGAGCGTAGCCGGCTCAATTGAAGAGGCTTCCGGTAATGAAAATGCTATGGTAATGCGCTTTATTTTTCTGGGGGCGCCTTGCATAGTTTTTGTAACTTCTGCATCCATACCCGATAAATCAACGTTGTATTTTCTTGCATTTATGCCCATAATTGTCATCATACAAGTACATAAAGAAGTACAAACCAGGTCGGTAGGAGAAAATGATTCTCCTTTCCCGTGGTTGTCGGTAGGTGCGTCAGTGATCAACTGGTTCCCAGATTGCAAATGCTGTGAAGTTGTTCGCAAACTGCCTAAATAGGTTGTTTTAATTGTAACCATGGGTATTTATATTAATTTTAATTTATACTGTACATAATAATAGTAATAAAGTTAACCAAGAGGTGGAATGAAAGGGCTGTTCGGTATCAAATATATTTTCTTCTGCGGATTATTTATGCTGGGTGTATTTTTTTCTACGAGTGTAGCCGCCCAGGATGAAGATGAAGTTTATTCATATTCCCGCGAATTTGTATGGGGGGTGAGTAAATCTACCAACTCTGGACTAATTGCCGGCCTTGCTATAAAATTTGGTAGGCGTATATCGGAAAATCGCTTCCAGTCACTGGGAGTAGAAATTGTGAATATTAAGCATCCACGCGAGGTACGCTATCCTTCTAGTATTAGCGGTAGTACATTCATCTGGGGTAAACAAAATCACCTCTTTTCCATCCGCCCGAACTACGGCCGAGAATGGGTTATTTTTAAAAAAGCCCCGCAGCAGGGAGTCCAGATTAATGCTATCCTTGCCGGTGGTCCCAGCCTGGGGCTGGTAGCCCCCTACTATATCCGTAGGCGTGGCCGGGACTTTAATTCCGGCACTGAGCCCTGGAACCCGAACATTGAATTCGACCAGATAGACGGGTCCGGCCCGTTTCTAAAAGGACTGGGCGATGCGTCAGTTGTACCTGGGGCTAACGTTAAAGCGGGCTTTTCTTTTGAGTTCGGTACATTTAAAAACGATGTCACCGGGTTTGAAGTAGGGTTCCAGCTCGACGCTTACACAAAAAATATTGTGGTTATGCCGGCTGCATCTCGCCGAAGCCTCTATCCGGCAGCTTACATTATGCTGTTCTATGGAAACAGGCAGTAAACATTTCCAGTTGAAATCATATTTCTATTATCTTTGTTGTTGTTTGAGAACATAATCTATTTGTTATGATTGAACTACCAGTGGTAGAAAATACTAAGCCAAACAGAAGAAAGCCTGATTGGCTACGCGTTAAACTCCCCGTAGGAAAAGAATACGCCAAGGTTAGAAATCTTGTTGATAAATATAAGCTGCATACTATCTGCGAAAGTGGCAACTGTCCAAATATGGGAGAATGCTGGGGTGCCGGTACAGCTACTTTTATGATACTGGGAAATGTATGCACCCGAAGCTGTTCGTTTTGTGCAGTGGCTACAGGACGCCCGCCGGAATACGATGAAGATGAGCCTCAGCGGGTTGCGGAGGCAATACAGTTAATGGGTGTTAAGCATGCTGTTTTAACATCAGTTAATCGCGACGAGCTAAAAGATCGTGGGGCCGAAATCTGGTACCAAACCGTTAAAAAGGTAAAAGAACTGAGCCCGGAAACTACTGTGGAAACCCTAATCCCTGATGTGAAAGGTAACTGGGAAGCTCTGTACAGAATGATCGATGCCGGGCAGGAAGTGGTGTCGCATAACGTAGAAACGGTGAAGCGCCTGTATCGCCGGGTTCGTCCGCAGGCAAAGTATCCGCGGAGCCTGGAAGAATTGAAAAAAATTAAAGAATACGGCAAGCGCACCAAAGCCGGCATAATGGTTGGGCTGGGCGAAACTTCCGACGAAATGTACGAAGCCATGGATGACCTGGTAGAACATGGGGTTGATATTCTTACTATCGGGCAATACCTGCAGCCAACCAAGCTTCACATCGAAGTAGCTGAATATATCCACCCCGATACTTTTGAACATTACCGTGAGGAAGGATTAAAAAGAGGATTGAAATACGTTGAGTCCGGTCCGCTTGTGCGTTCTTCTTACCATGCTGAAAGGCACGTGAATGTATAAGGCGTTTTAAAAGCATAAAAAATTTATAACCTTCTCCTTGCGGGAAGGTTTTTTTATGGTAATGCTTGTAACGCGATTTTATGTTACTTCTCGCTAGAAAGAAACTGGAAAAACTAAGAACAATTAATAAAAGGAACGTGGCAATCGTAACCCTTGCCGTGGTTTACAGTAGTGGTATCATCGGGCTTTCAATACCTTCATCCCGTGAGTTGTTTGCCAGTACAACCCCACTTAGCCTCGTAATTTCCGCTGCACTGTTACTATGGTGCCATACCGACTGGAATAAGCCCTTCTGGCTCTTTCTGGGCATAACTTCCCTGGTGGGCTACACTGTTGAAGTAATCGGCGTTCATACTGAAATCATATTTGGCTCTTACGAGTATGGAGATACCCTGGGCTGGAAAATATTCCGGGTACCGCCTATGATCGGAGTGAACTGGATGATGCTGATTTACGCATCAGGAATCATTGGTGAGCAATTGAAGGCCTCCAGGCTCGTTAAAAGCATGGCAGGAGCTGCCCTTATGGTACTTCTCGATTTAGTAATTGAACCAGTAGCCATTCAACTCGATTTTTGGCATTGGGAAAACAGTAAAATACCCCTACAGAATTATGTGGCCTGGTATTTCATTGCTGCTGTTTTGCTCTACGTGTTCTACGCACTGCCCTTCAGAAAAAAAAATGAATTTGCCGGGTATCTCTATGGCCTTCAGGCACTCTTTTTTGGAGTTTTACTGGTTTGTTTGAGCTAGATTAAACAAAACGATAGCACAGAATGTTAAGATTTTGATAATAATTAGTTATGGGCATTTTAACAGCAATAGCGATTTTTATCGGTATGGAAGCTTTTTCGTGGGCTTTCCACAAGTATGTGATGCACGGACTATTATGGAATATTCATAAAACGCACCACGTACACACCAAAGGACTATTTGAGCTAAATGATGTGTTTTCGCTTTTATTTGGTACGGTTGCTGTGATATTAATCGTACTGGGCGCAAATTCACTCGATTACAGATTTTGGATTGGCATAGGCATTTCCTCCTACGGACTAGCATATTTTATTTTACACGATATGCTTATCCACAAGAGAATAAAAGGGCTTAAGAAAGCCCGGAAAGGGTATCTGAGAGCAATTACTGTCGCTCACAGAGATCATCACAAGTCGCGCAAAAAAAGCGAT